>DAOUSR010000195.1 GCA_030627125.1 Thioploca sp. | reverse complement strand
TATCGGTTTTCGAGTTGTTTTTAGTTAGTAGTGCGGACTTATTTTTGCTTTAGACTTTTACCCTTTTACCCTTTATTCTTTTACCCTTTATTCTTTTATAATTTAGTAACCCAACATTCAATGGTATATTGTTGGGTTACGCTAACCCAACCTACCTGCTTAATATCTAATCTTAATTCCTTTGAGTAGTTTCGTTTACAAATTCAATCACTTAACATAGAATGGTACTTGGGGAGTAACAGTCTCAGAACTATCAGATAAAATCCTTGCTTGGGCAATATGTTTACCGAGTTTAACGGGCCATAAAAACTGTCTTACATCAATCTCAGTAGTTCCTATTACTTCACCATCAATCAACCATTCGATTACATTAGCTTCTAATTCAGCATCGGATAAAATTAAGGTAAATGCTTCATATTCATCTGGAATTCTTGGATCCATAGCCAATTGCAAATTAAAAGTTGGTTGTTTTAAACGCAATGGTTTAGGAGTCGCAACTATAACTGGTTGTCCTAACTTTGGTTCAGTTCCCGGTATAAACCATTCAATCCGACTAGCGCAATCAGCAGTAGCACGTTGACCAGTATTGCGACAAATATTTACTTTAACTAAATTAGGAGCAAGATATAAAGCTTCCGTGTCCGCATAACGATTCAATTCTGCAAATATAGCTCGCAATATCAAAGCTGGGCCACTCGCCCCTGAAACTTGTGACATTGGTGTCTGATCCAAATTTCCTAACCAAATTCCAACCGTATACTTATAATTAAAGCCCACCGTCCAGGCATCTCGGTAATCACTAGAAGTACCTGTTTTTATTGCAGTTTGAACTGGAAAACGTAATCCGTTACCAAATTCTAATCGGCGTGCATTTGGATCAGATAATATATCTGCAATGATGGAAGTTACTTGAGAGCTGAATATGCTTTTAGAATCAACTGTTGACATGTCTCGTAAGACTTTTAACGGTTGGAATGAACCTTGATTAGCTAATACAGTGTAAGCTTGCACCAATTCCAATAAAGTTATTGCTCCATTTCCTAAAGCTAATCCATCCCCGTAATGATCTGATTCAGCAGTTAAACTTGCCATGCCTAATTGATGTAAACGTTGTAAAAATGCTTCAGTTCCAACGAATTGAATGGTGCGAACGGCTGGAATGTTGAGTGAATTTCCCAAAGCTTCCCGTAATGGCAAGATTCCATAGTAACGCCGACTGTAATTATGATAACTGTGCATACCTGTTCCAACTGCTTCAGCCAATGGTGCATCATCAATCAAGGTAGCTGCTGTCCAACCAGATTCCAAGGCCAACGCATATAAAAATGGTTTCAAGGTAGAACCGGGCTGACGAGGAGTAGTTACAGCATCAATTTGACTGCCGGGTCGATCTATAGAAGGTTCACCAGCATTTACCCAAGCTAATATTTCATTACTTGCTTGCTCAACTATTAGTACTGCTCCATGTTTAACACTTGGTAAATCTTGTAAGCGTTGATCTAATATTTTCTGGGCCGCAAGTTGAATGTTAGTATCTAAAGTAGAAACCAAACGTCCAGCTATATGTAAAGTTTGAACTGGTTGAGTACGATGAATATAATTAACAAAATTAGTGGCTTGGACTGATATATTAGAGTCATGCAGTTGCAGAGGAATAGTTAAAATATTTTGATAGTCATCTTCGGTAATAATATTTAGGTTTAACAAACGTTTGGCTAATTGCTGAACTGGCAGTTCTATCTTCTGAGTCCCCTTATATAAATCTAAACGTCCTGGAGCTCTAATTAAACCTGCCAAAGCCAACATCTCTTTCAGGCTGAGAGTTTCTAAATCTCGGTCAAAATAGTGGCGAGCAGCTTGCACCACACCTCGTCTCTGACTAGCATAAGGTACTTGATTTAGATAGAATTCTAGGATTTCAGCTTTAGAAAATTTACTTTCCAATCGTTGAGCTTCAAACCCTTCCAACCAACGGCTCCAAAAAGTTCTGGGACGAGGATTTAACATGCGTACAACTTGTTCAGTTATAGTGCTGGCACCACGTACTATTTTTAAAGCTTTAAGATTCTGTAATATGGCGAAACCACGAGCTTGCCAATCTGGGCCATTATGTTCAAAAAAACGTTTATCTTCAGCTAAAATAACAACTTGTTGCAATGTGTTGGGAATTTCATGCAACGGCACATAATCATGCAAATTCCAAGTATTTTGATAAGTTATGGTAAGTGGTATCGCTCGGCGATCTAAAATTTGAACTTTGTTGGCTATGGAATTAGCAATAGATAAGGTTTCTGGTGGTGGTAATAGACTGGATTGAGTTTTCCAAAATAAACTTAGTCCAGCAATTAAAATTATAAAGATTAGATTACGCATTAAGTTAAATAGACATCAAATCGAGTATTTACGCTATTAATACAAAAGGTTGGAGTTATATCATTTAATGATGTTGCCCATTTAGGCCGTTTCACTACCACCCGTTTGTTAGCATGGTTCAAAGCAATTGTTAATAAAGTGGAAGCATCTATATCTTCACCGATAATAGTTTGTAATATTTGCATTTCTTTCTTTACTAATGCTGATTTTTTGCGATGTGGGTACATTGGGTCTAGGTAAATTACCTCTGGCTGGAGAGCTAATGTAGGTAGCCAATTTTGAGTATCTTGATGAATTAATTGTAAATTTGTTGGATTTTTAAATCGTTGCAAACCATCATATAACAATGCTGCGATTACCGGAGAACGTTCTACCATTTGGACTTGACAACCTAAACCGGCTAAAATAAAAGCATCCCGGCCTAAACCAGCAGTTGCATCCAAAACTGTAGGATTATTACCATGTTTCAAGCCGATAGCTTTGGCTAAAGGTTGTTTACGTCCGCTACTGTTACGATAACCTAATGCTCCATTTACAAAATCTACATAAATTGGGCCAGTTTTGCTATTATGCAATTCCAATCGCTGTTCAGTTAAATGCAATAAAAATGGAAAATTAGGCTTATCAACTACGGATAAATTGAAAGTTATCGCTAGTTGAGTTGCGGCTTGGTGTAAATGTGGAGCAGTTGGAAAAATTGATAACATAAGTTAGAATTTATAAGATTAACAGTCGCCGCCACATTCTCCATGACCGAAACTATGATATTTACCATATATATTATATAATTAACATTCATCTTACACAAGTAATCTATAAATATTATGCTTATTGTTGCTATTATTTATGTTAACATAAAATTAAATTTTAAGCAAAAGTCTTATTTATATATTATAATCAATTTTAGATAGTCCTAAATAAAGTAGCATTAAACCTGCTAGGTTTTTGAAATATATCAAGTTTTTTGAATAATTACTACTTATTTAGGACTATCCAATTGTATTTAAATGGTTTCACAAATGCGTAAGTTCTAACAATTATCACTACTTTTAAGTTTATCTAAATAATATGGAAGTTAAAATTCTTGAAAAAATTATTTGTCATGAAGGTTTTTTTAAATTAGTTCGTTATCGACTAAAACATAGTTTATTTGCTGGAGGATGGAGTGGTGAATTATTACGTGAAGTGTTAGAACGAGGACATGCTGTAGCTGTATTACCTTATGATCCAATTCTTGAACAAGTGGTAATGATTGAACAATTCCGCCCTGGAGCTATTGGTTTCTCAAAAGGAGCTTGGTTATGGGAAATTGTAGCTGGTATTATAGAAATTGGGGAAAAAACTGATGAGGTTGCATATCGAGAAACACAGGAAGAGATTGGATGTCAAGCTTCTGATATTATTCATATAAATAATTTTTTTGTCAGCCCTGGTAGTACTACTGAAACTACAGCTTTATTTTGTGGTAGAGTTGATGCTTCTAAAGCCAATGGAATTCATGGAGTAGTTTCTGAAGATGAGGATATAAAAGTCCATGTAATTTCTTTCGCCACAGCTTTAGATATGTTAGCAAATAATAAAATTCACTTTGCTCCAGCTATTATTGCTTTACAATGGTTAGCCTTACATCGTGAAGAAGTTAAAGCACAATGGAAAATCTAAATTTTATAGCAATTTATAATTAAGAATTAGTATACAAAATCATTATTCAAAAATACCCTGCCAAGCTTGTATGGCAAGTTGATATTGCTCAGTTTTTGTGTACTGGTTTGGCATTGGCATAGATGGTGGTTGAACGTTAACGTTTTTTGCCACAATATTTTTACACACATTAGTCCATGCTTGCAAAGCTTGTTGATAATTCTCAAATTTTTGATATTGGCGAAACATTGGCATCATTGGTAAATTAACCGAATGATCGGTGGTAATTGCGTTGCTTCCTATTTGAGTACCAATATTTTCCCAAGCCTTAAGAGCCTGTTGATAATCCTCAAATTTTTGATATTGAGTCGGAATTGGCATTGGAAACAATATAATATTGCTAGTTCTAGCCACAATTTTCTGTTGAACATTTAACCATATCTGTAAAGCTTGTTGATATTGCTCTACTTTATGATACTGACTTGGCATTGGCATCGGAGTTAAATAAGTTACGCTTCTACCATATGCTATGTTAGTCAGATTAATTAGTAGTAAAAATATTATAATTTTCATAATTCTGCTTTAATTATTATCAATCACTTATTAACTCAAAATAAGTCAATAATGTTTGTTGAAAGGGTTGATTATTATCATCACTCACCATAAAAAAATACTTGCCTTGATGATTAGTTAAACCTTCAAAATTATCTATTTGCCAACCTAAATGATTATTGAAAATAGCTATTTGCTTAGTTTTCATAGTATCTAACCAAAGTTGTCTTAAACTTATAATCAAAGGTTTAAATTTAGATACATAAGCTCGTTCTAATAATAATATAGAGCCGTCTTGTAAAGTTTCCATAGCCACTACCGAACTGTTTTTGGTAGGAAAAGCTGGAAAACTCCATGTTTTACCATCAAGAGCATAAATAGTATGGTGTTTGATAGATGAATGTACATTTTTTAATGGTAATTCTGGAGCAGTTAAAATTCCTAAACTAGGATGCACAGTTACAGCTTCAAACATTTTATTACCAGTATGAAAATATTTAGTTTTTTGTAAAGAAGATGGCAGAATATAATTAGCTAGTGGTTTGCCTTTAGGGCTGAAACGGGCGATTCTAGGTTTACGTTCAAAGGAAATTACTAACTCACTATCTCCAATTATATTGTTAGCTCCGTTCAAAATACTTAATCCTTCTGAATCTCTATGTTTTAACTTTTTATCTTTCTTATTTAGCAGTGGAAAAGCAGTTGTAAATTTAACTCCAACTAGAGTGTTATTAACAATTTTGGGGCGTAAATGAAATAAATTACCTCTATCTGATACTGCATACAATATCTGGTCATCTTCACTCCAAGCTAAACCAGATAATTCTGCCAACCGTAAATGATTAATTTTTTTATTTACTAGTCGTATTGTCCCCCTTAAGCGTATTTTCATATAAACATCACCCACTTGATATTCATTAGACAAAATAACAGGGTTACTTAACTCGGTAAAACAAGCTGTTGATATTAATAATAAACCAAGTGCCAATATTATTTTCATATATATCCTTGGTGGTCCTAAACAAAGTAGTGGTGTATAATATAAGGTCAAATATCTCGGAAAATATCATATGGAAGTATTCACAATGGCAAATACGCCTGCAAAGATTGTAACAGACAATTTGTATTAGAGCCAACTAATTGTACCGACCCTTGTATAATAGATATCTTTCCTAAATAGTCAGGTAGGGTCGGTGCAGCAGTAACCGACCATTATGATATAAGCAAACACAGAAATTGTTTATTAGATTTATATTTGGTCGGTTTCACTACGTTACAC
>DAOUSR010000104.1 GCA_030627125.1 Thioploca sp. | reverse complement strand
TTTACGTGGGTCTTTCTGCTAAGTAACTTACTAAATTTTTCATCGATTCATTGGGTTAGTTTTATTCGCTTTATAATACCATGTATTTCTTTTATATACTTTGATGCAGCCCTCCCCGTTTTCACGGGAATGACAAGGAATTTTTCCTTAACTTAATGACAGTGACGCTGGTGCATGGGAACCAGAAATGTTTTAACGATTTTTGGGCTTTATCCAAACGGGAAATGCTATAATTTGCGTAACATCATCTATAAAGTTGTGGCTCAATTTTCATAGGGTCTATTTCACCAGGTAATATTGTCATAAAGTCATTTAAGTCTGGCAAAACCGGAACTTGTTCTATATTAGTAAGGGTTGATTGCTTAAGTCTTTGTTCTAATTGTTTAATCCGCATGTAACTATATTTATTACTGCTAATAGAGTTTTCACTATCTGCATCACGCACAATGGTTGGCCGCAAAAATACCATCAAATTACGTTTAACCTTCTTAGCACTTTCGGAACGGAATAAACCACCAATAATCGGCAAATCACCGAGCCAAGGAACTTTTTTAGTTGTTTGCTGTAATTCTTCATCTATTAAACCGCCAAGCACTATCATATTACCATCTTCAACAATTACTGTAGTTTTTATATTCCGCTTATTGGTTACAATGTCTGAAGCACTACTAGAGGGACTTATGCTAGACACTTCTTGCTCAATATCTAACTTGACCGCATTACCTTCATTGATTTGGGGTTTGACCTTAAGTTTTATGCCGATATCTTCCCGTTGAATAGTTTGAAAAGGGTTGCCAACTGTTGCACCAGTATTGCTATATTGGCCAGTTACAAATGGTACATTCTGGCCTACCACGATTTCGGCTTCTTGGTTGTCAAGGGTTAATAAAGAAGGAGTTGACAATACATTACTATTAGTATCAGAATTAAGAGCTTGTAGCAATAACCCAAAAGTTAATAAACCGGTGCTATTAAATTTACCAATTCCTAAAGAAGAGCCAACTCCAACATTTGGTATATTATTACTACCTTGATAAGAAGCTGAGGCCAAATCAGCTATCTTGGTCCCAGCATTATCAAAATTTGTGGAACCAATTGGACTGGTACCTTCATTGCCATAAAGCCACCATTGAACTCCCAACTCACGTACCATATCGCTAGAAACTTCTGCAATCACAGCTTCTACTAAGACTTGAGCTCGACGTATATCAAGTTTCCGTATAACATTTTGTATATTTTGTAATTCCTTGGGAGTTGCAGTAATAATTAGACTATTGGTATTCTCATCGGCTTGGATATTGGTTTCGCTCGGTTCAGTTGCCGATTTATCTTTTTTGGTGCTAGAACTAACTCCTTTTAAAATTCCAACTAAATCTTTGGCTTGAGCATAACGTAGGTAAATAACTTTAGTATTACCAGTCTCTTGAACTGGAGTATCAAGATGAGTTAATAAAGTACGTAAACGTAATCGGGTAGTTTTATCACCGCTAATTAACACACTATTAGTCCTATTATCAGCAACTATATTAGTGGTTTTAGTCTTATCATTTTGGTGTTCTAGATTATTAATGATTCTAACTAATTCTGTTGCTGTAGCATGTTCTAACACTAACACTTCAATATCATCATCAGTAGGTTGGTCAATCCGCCGAATTATTTTAAGCAAGCGATTGACATTATTAGCATTGTCATAAATAACTAAAGTGTTGTTAGCTGGATAAGCTACTAAATGACCCTGCTGGCGAATTAAAGGTCGTAACAAAGGAATTAGTTGAGCTGCGGAAACATGTTTTATTTCAACAATTTGAGTAATTAAACTATTACCAGTTATTGGAGCTTTATCAATCGGCAGGACTGGGCTATTTTGAGATTTAGCCAAATTATCGGGGATAACTTTAATTACCGAACCACTAGGAATGGCAGTAAAACCATGAACACTAAGGATAGATAAAAACACATCATAAATTTGCTTATCATCCATTGGTTTACTTGATACTACGGTTATCTTTCCTTTTACTCTAGGGTCTATTACAAAAGTTTTACCAGTTTCTTTAGATATTATATCAATGAAAGATTTAATTTCCATATCTCTAAAATTTAAAGTCACATTATTAGCACTTACGGAATTTGCTAGTAATAATAATAGTATATTAATTGTAAAACGATGAAATATAGAAGAATTAAGAGATATTAACAATTTTGCAATAGTCGGGTTTAGTGAAAGGAAATTTAAGGAGTCCGAATTTAATTCCAAACTAAATTTTGAACTCCTTTTAGGTATGAAGTTGAAATTATACTTTTTCTAGCAATTTACGAATAACAATTTTATCTTCTTCGTTGTTAGCCTCTTTAAGATTTTTGGTCAGCATTTCAATCTGAGATTGTTTGGCTGTAACTGGTGCTGCATGTTGTCCTGGTGGTGTAGTTTTAGGACTTATAGCTTTAATTATTTTATCTAAAGTTTTATAGAAAAAGTCAACACCGTAACCACCTATAAAACCTATTGCAGCTGGGCCAATTGTGATTTCTTGCAGATTAGAACTGAATAAATGGAACAATATTCCACCCGTTAAAGCTCCCATGAATATACGTAACCAGTTGGCAGCTAATTGTTTAGGATTAAGAGTACGAGCAATATAACTATCAGTTAAATCTTTATACAAATAAATTAAGGCTCCTAAAGCTCCATATAGGAAAGGATCAATAAAAGCTGAAAAACTACCTTCTTCTGCTGTTGAACCTATAAAATACTGTTTGATAAAAATTACCGAAATAAGAGCTACGACAATCCATAACATTTTCCGAAAAAAGTTACGTCCTACAGAACCTGAACCAAGGAATAATGATTGCCAGCGAGTCCTTTCGACTTCATAGTGGGATGAGGTAGTACGCAAAGTTAATAAAGTTACTGGAGCTACTATTTCACTTATTCTGGAATAGAGTTCTTCCATTTCAGCTTCAGTCTTGCAAAGTTCATCAATTCCTAACTCTTCAGGAGGAGTATAAAAAAGCTTCTTTTTAATTAGCTTGATTTCCATTGCTAACTCCATGGAATCTAATTTACCGTTTTCGGCTGCATATTCTAGTAATTCTTCAAGCTCTACATAACGTTCTCGAAAATTAGGCGAATAACGAGGCGCTTCATCACCAGCTAATTCTGGAGAATCGGAATCCATTTCCAGAAGATTACACCATTTCTTAGTTTTTTTTGTAGTCTCAACTTCTGGAGATGATACAATTTCTGGGGGCGATACTATATCAGTAGTTTCTTGGTCAATTTTATTTTCTGATGGCATATTGTTTCCTAAATATTTATGAATGCTTAATTCTTAATGAAATTCGATATAAATATTAATCATTTAATTCGTATGAATGTCTTCTATTCAATTGGGAAATGCTATAGCTAATTAATTCATCAAAATCTTTTTTCAGCTTGTTAAGCTTAACATGATTTGATGCAGAAGTTAACTTAATATACTAAATAAAGCATTTACAAAAAAGAGTGAAATACTATAACTATCTACCATGTACATGCCCATTTTTATATTATTTATAAACGAAAAATGTTGGCATGGGTATGGTAACTGCCATTAAGTTAAAAATTTAGGCTAGGGCAACCACAAGGGATTTCCCCTACAAATCATTATGTAGGAGCAATTCTCTGCTAAATGCGATGGTAAATTTTGCTACCTTTTTCTTTAAATTCCTCAGCTTTTTCTTTTAAACCAGCTTCCATAGCCACATCAGCATTAGCTATTTTATTCTGTTCAGCATAATCCCGCACATCTTGAGTAATTTTCATGGCACAGAAATGGGGGCCACACATAGAACAAAAATGAGCTTGTTTAGCAGAATCTTTCGGCAAGGTTTCATCATGGAATTCTTGAGCTCGTAATGGGTCTAAACCTAAATTAAACTGGTCTTCCCACCGAAATTCAAATCTGGCTTTGGAAATAGCATTATCACGATATTGAGCTCCCGGATGGCCTTTGGCTAAATCCGCCGCATGAGCTGCAATTTTATAGGCAATAATTCCTTCCCGCACATCATGTTTATCTGGCAAGCCTAAATGCTCTTTCGGAGTCACATAACACAACATAGCACAGCCATACCAACCTATCATCGCCGCTCCAATGCTAGAAGAAATATGATCATAACCGGGAGAAATATCTGTTATTAACGGCCCTAAAGTGTAAAAAGGAGCCTCATCACAATCTTTCAATTGCTTGTCCATATTTTCCTTAATCATGTGCATCGGTACATGGCCGGGGCCTTCTATCATGGTTTGTACGTCATATTCCCAAGCAATTTTAGTTAATTCGCCTAAAGTTTCTAGCTCGGCAAATTGAGCCGCATCATTGGCATCAGCAAGAGAACCAGGGCGTAATCCATCTCCTAACGAAAAAGCCACATCATAAGCCTGCATAATTTCACAAATTTCGGTAAAATGAGTATATAGAAAGCTCTCTTGATGATGCGATAAACACCATTTGGCCATGATAGAACCACCTCGTGAAACTATGCCAGTGAGCCGGTTGGCGGTCAGAGGAACATAAGCTAACCGTACTCCAGCATGGATGGTAAAATAGTCCACGCCTTGTTCTGCCTGCTCAATCAAAGTATCACGGAATAATTCCCAAGTCAGTTCTGCTGGATTACCGTCAACTTTTTCCAATGCTTGATAAATTGGTACGGTGCCGATTGGAACTGGTGAATTACGTAAAATCCATTCTCGGGTTTCATGGATATTTTTCCCAGTGGATAAATCCATAACCGTGTCACCACCCCACCGAATCGACCACACCATTTTTTCAACTTCTTCTTCGATCGAGGAATTAGTAGCAGAATTACCAATATTAGCATTGATCTTTACTAGAAAATTCCGCCCAATTATCATCGGTTCTACTTCTGGATGATTGATGTTAGCTGGAATTATAGCTCGGCCTCGGGCAATTTCATCCCGCACAAATTCTGGGGTGATAATTTTAGGAATAGCAGCTCCAAAAGATTCACCTTGATGTTGAAAATTTAAGGAGTTATCTTGCAAACGTTGATTTTCACGAATAGCGATAAATTCCATTTCCGGAGTGATAATTCCCTTTCGAGCATAGTGCATTTGAGTTACATTCTGACCGTTTTTAGCTCGCCGAGGTTGGGTTAAATTGGGAAACCGCAAATCGTTCAAGGTTGGGTCTGCTTGCCTAGTTTGACCGTATTTAGAACTTATTGCTGGTAAAATTTCAGTATCATTGCGTTCCTCTATCCAACTAGTGCGTATATTTGGAATCCCTTGTCGTACATTGATAGTAATATCAGGATCAGTATAAGGCCCAGATGGATCGTATACAGCTACTGGAGGATTAATTTCTGGAGCAGCATTCTCTATTTTAGTTGCTGCTAAACTGATTTCTCGCATTGGAACTCGAATATCAGCCCGGGAACCAGTGAGATAAATTTTTTGAGAATTTGGAAAAGGTTTGGTAGAAATTGGGTCAAGCTGGTAGTTTAAATTTGTACTCATAAATAGCTATATTAGTTTTAAAATTTTGATTAGTTTTAAATTCTTGGTATTTAAACGACCGAACTGAGTTTGTAAAACTTGTCAGGTCTAAATGGGAATATTTTTATTATTAAGGAAGAATATGAGTCTATTATAATCAAATGGAATCAAAATACCAAGTAAATATAAATTGTTCCATTAATCTTTATAATTTACAACATGATGACAGGATGAATTTTTTAGTAATCGGTTTAACTCGGCTATAAATTTTTTGATTTTGACTTGGACTTGGTAAATTTGGTAAAGCTAGCCCTTGTATAGAATATATCCTTGACTTTCCTACTTAGCATAGTTTAAAATGCTGGATACTTAGAATCATAGATAATTACAGTAAATTCAATATTATCAATCATAGCTAAGTGGTAGGGTTGTCCTATCTAAACGAGTTGGTAAAATTTTACCATTTTCAAAACTATTCTTGTATGGAGAATAATTAATGAAACCAATGAAACTGTCATGTGCAGTTGTATTATCGTCCCTATTAGCAGTTGGTAGTGTATTTGCTGCTAAAACTCCACCGCCTATTTCAGACGCTGAGTTTCAACATGCTAAACAAATCTTTTTTGAACGTTGTGCTGGTTGTCATGGTGTATTGCGTAAAGGAGCAACTGGTAAGCCTTTAACTCCAGATATTACTTTGGAAAAAGGTACTGAATATCTTAAAGTATTTATTAATTTTGGTTCACCAGCCGGTATGCCAGCTTGGGGAGCTTCTGGTGACCTGTCGGAAGCAGAAGTTGATTTAATGGCTCGTTATATTCAGCATGAACCACCAGTTCCACCTGAATTTAGCATGGCAGATATGAAAGCTACATGGAAAGTTCTGATTCCACCAGAACAGCGTCCTACGGAAAAATTAAATATCTTTGATGTTGAAGATGCCTTTTCTGTTACTTTGCGTGATTCTGGTGAGATTGCACTGATTGATAGCGATACCAAGAAGATGATTACTATCATTAAGACTGGTTATGCGGTACATATTTCTCGTATGTCAGCTTCAGGACGTTATTTATACGTGATTGGACGTGATGCCAGAATTAATTTAATTGATTTATGGATGGAAGTTCCTTCAACAGTTGCTGAAATTAAAGTTGGTATGGAAGCTCGTTCAGTAGAAACTTCTAAATTTAAAGGTTGGGAAGATAAGTATGCAATCGCTGGTACTTATTGGCCACCTCAGTATGTAATCATGGATGGTGACACTTTAGAGCCAAAGAAAGTTGTTTCTACTCGTGGTATGACAGTTGATACTCAGGAATATCATGAAGAACCTCGGGTTGCTGCTATCATAGCATCCCATGAACATCCTGAATTTATTATTAATGTTAAAGAAACTGGTAAAGTTTTATTAGTGAATTATGAAGATTTAGCTAATTTAAAAACTACCAGTATCGATGCTGCTCGTTATTTACATGACGGTGGTTGGGATTCTACTAAACGCTATTTTATGTCAGCTGCCAACAAATCTAACAAGATTGCGGTTGTGGATTCTAAAGAAGGTGTATTAGAAGCTTTAGTTGAAGTAGGTTCTATTCCTCATCCAGGTCGTGGTGCTAACTTTGTTGATCCTAAATTTGGTCCAGTTTGGGCTACTAGTCATTTAGGCGATGCCAGTATTTCTTTGATTGGTACTGATCCAGAAGGCCATCCTGAAAATGCTTGGAAAGTAGTGCGTACTTTACAAGGTCAAGGTGGTGGTTCTTTATTCATTAAAACTCATCCAAATTCTAATAATTTATGGGTTGATACTGCTTTGAATCCTGATACTGGTATGAGTCAGTCGATTGCTGTGTTTGATACTCGCAATTTAGAAGCTGGTTTTGTGGTAATACCAATTGCTGAAATGGCTGATCTTGGTGAAGGTGCTAAGAGAGTAGTTCAACCTGAATATAATCGTTTTGGTGATGAAGTTTGGTTCTCAGTTTGGAATGGCAAAGAACAAAACTCAGCGATTGTAATTTTAGATGATAAAACTCGTAGAATTAAGAGTGTAATTAAAGATGAACGTTTGGTTACTCCAACAGGTAAATTCAACGTTTATAATACTACACATGATGTTTATTAGTTGATTTGATATAGCCCGGCATCATGTTTGTAGGGTGTATAAACGATAGTGTCATACACCATTGTTATTTTATTGAAATAAACGAATAAATATTGTATTTATTATATTGATAATTTATCAAATTGGTGTATGACGCTTTGCTTATACACCCTTGTATAATAGACCCATGATTAAAAGATTAATATTCAAAGTGTAGATCGGAAGTCGTTACACCCTTAAACCAAAGAGCTTGTACGTAGATTGGCCACTCACTTTCTACGAGCTTAACATAATGCGTTAGACAAAACTAAGAAACAAGTATGGAAATACAATTCGATATTATTCGAAAGTATGAAAAAGAATTTTCAAAGCTTTCAACTAAAGATCAAAAAAGGGTCGCATTAAATATTAATAAGTATGCGGCATCCTTTGATGTTGAGAAAGGAGATGTTTCTGGAAAAGTATTTTAGTTACATAAAATTCAGTTACCTGAGGGGTTAGATTCTAGCCTTTATGTTTTAAGAGCAACTCAAAAACTTCGAGTAATTTTAACAATTGAAGAAGATCCTTTGTTTTGTCAAAAAATCATCACTTTGATGAGCGTTGTAAATCATGATTCAATGGAAAAAGCATATCGTTCAGTATCAGAATCGCTATACCAAAGTTTTAAGAATAGCAAACCTGTGGAGGGCAAGGAGTAATGGCCCAGATCAAAGCGATTTTTGATGAGCATGGAGTAATATATGATGCTAACAAAAATCTACCTGATGATAAACATAAAATTCAATTTTTAGAAGCTTTAGCGGAATTAGAAAACAACGAATGTCATAGAACAAAGACATTTCCGGTTACGCGTTTACATAAAGTAAAGGGGGTTAAACAGGCAGTATACAGAGCCGATGTTGATAAAATCTCTGGCTGGAGAATCCATCTGCAATATATTGACGGACATCAACACCTGAAAGATATCATACCTGGCTCAAAACATGATAATGCTTCATAAGTAATAAAATCAAAGAAAGGTAGGTATTCATGACATGTCTAACAAGGTAATAATTGGGGTCATAACTCGTAATGAGTACTGATTTATTGTATTATATAAAAAAATAATTTCCATACAACGCATAGACTAGATTGACAAAAGGAAACCCAGCATTTCATAACCGATTCGTAATTATTTTCTGGATTACGCTCCGCTAACCCAACCTACCAAGCTGTCTCTCAATATCTAGTAAAAATGACCATAACACTAAAATTAGCAAAAATCGAAAATTCAGAGGTACTTAAAGACATTAGTGTCGAAGCTTTCAAAAGTGATTCCGAGCAGTATGGCCATTATCCACAAGGCATTGAATCATTGGCATGGCATCAATCTGAAATAGAAAAAGGGCATTACTACAAGATTCAGTTTAATAGTGAACTTGCTGGTGGAATTTGTGTTATTCCGTCAGACAGTGAACATATAGAGATCAAGTATTTTTTCATTTCAAAAAACTTTCAAAATAAGCAAATTTTCTCTAAAATCATTGAATTGATTGAAAAAGAATATGAATGGGACAAAGCATGTTATCTTATAACACCTTATAAATCTTATCGAAACCAATATTTCTACGAAAAGTTTGGTTATAAGAAAGTCCGTGAAATTCAACCTGATCCTGATAATTTATGGGTAGATACTGCTATGAATCCTGATACTAGAGAAATTAATAAACTAAGAAAATAAGTTATCTAGGCATAATTTATTAACTTTATTAAAATTTATCCCCCCTATAAATTTATTGTAAAAAAACATGTCAAATTTATCTGAAAAAGTTACTGTTATTCATATTGTTGGAACTGGTAGAAATGGAAGCACCTTACTGGAAAGAATCTTAAATGAAGTTCCAGATTTTTTTGCAGTTGGAGAAGTCGGCTGGACTGATTTAGAAAAAATGGAAGAATGTAACTGTCATTGTGGTAAAAACTTTCAAGTTTGTCCAGCTTGGAGTGCTATCATGAAAGAAGATGACTTTCAAAAAATTGATAAAAAAGGCATGGCAGAATGGAGAGACAAATATAGGAATAGTAGTTACATTTTTAAGTCGTTTTTGGATAAAAAACAAGATTTTTCAGACATGTTTGAGAAATATTTGTATAATACTTATTTATTTTACCACGCAGTACAAAAAAGCAGTGCTTGCAAGTATATAACTGATTCTACCTGTTCTGCAGCATACTGTCACAATTTGTCACTTGTACCAGAAATTGATCTATATGTAATACATTTAGTCAGAGAACCAAAAGGTGTTGCACATTCTCGTAGTATAACCAAATATTGGCCAAATTCTAAAGTTGTGTGGTTGCCAAGAGTTACACCATGGAGTGCTGCTATCACTTGGGTCAAGAGGAATCTGTTTATAGAACTTGCGTTTGCAAAGAGAAAAGATAGATATTTGCGAGTTCATTATGAAGACCTAATTGAAAATCCAACTCAAACTATAAAAAGAATAGGAAAATTATTGGGTTTGGAGTTAAAACAGCTTGACTTTATTGATGGAAAAAATGTTGTTTTAGGTGATACTCACTTAACTGGTGGAAACATATATGTTTCAGCAAAAACTGGCAAAACTGTTTTAAAGTTGGATGAACGGTGGAAACGTGATATGAAATGGTGGAATGTTGCTCTTGTTAGTTTAATCACATGGCCGCTTATGTTAAGATACTTTATCGTTGATAAGATAAAAAAGCATTCCTAATTGTGCGACTTCTCCAAGATTAATTTTATTGCTGTTGCCAACTCGTAAGCCGGATATAATTAATAAATTACGATTTAGGTGGGGTGCATAAGCGATAGTGTCATGCACCTTATCTCTAACTTTATCTTGGAGTGATGTAGGGTGGGTGACACGGTTTATTGTTGCTCACCAAAATATGAAATATTAACGAAATTATTATCTCGTAAAAAGGTGGGCAACTACCTGACTTAAATGTTGCCCATCACAAATCATCCAAAGGACTTATCACTCCCTCACCACCTTGTTTCAATACATGGGTGTAAATCATGGTTGTTTCTAAATCTTTGTGTCCCAGTAACGATTGAATAGTACGAATATTTGTACCTCGTTGAAGTAAATGAGTTGCAAAACTATGTCTGAAAGTATGAGCACTTACTTTTTTGGTAATTCCAAGATTTTCTACTACTTTTTTAATTGCTTTATTCACTACTGATTGGTCAGTATGATGTCGCCTTGTTATTCCACTAAGTGGGTCTTCAGATAGTTTTTTACTAGGAAAGACATATTGCCAGTTCCATTCTTGTTCTGCATTTGGATATTTGCGTGCAAGTTCATGTGGTAAATAAACTGTTCCATATCCATTGGCTAAATCTTGGTTATGGATTGCTTTAACTCGTTGTAAATGATTAGTTAATAGTGGTTTTATGCTTTCTGGGAATGGTGTAACTCGATCTTTCATACCTTTGCCATTTCTAACTGTCACCTGTTTGTAACCATAGTCAATATCTTGTATTCGCAATCGTACTGCTTCGGTAATTCTTAAACCACAGCCATATAGCAATTTAGCTAATAAACCTGATGTATTTTCTAA
>DAOUSR010000034.1 GCA_030627125.1 Thioploca sp. | reverse complement strand
TAATAGCATCTAACACGTTGTTATCCTTAATTCCTTTACGTTTTAGTTCTTGCACTAATTGATTTCGTAATCCTCTATGTTTTGGTAAATCTTTCACAATTTCAAAAGTAGGAAAATTTGTTGATTTGTTGATTTTATTTGATAAAATTAATGAGGTTTTAAAATGAAATATCAGGATATTACTGGAAAGATAATAGGGGCTTCAATGGAAGTTCATCGTATTTTGGGAAATGGATTTCAGGAAGTAATTTACCAACGTGCCTTAGAGATAGAAATGAATTCTGTTGGTTTAATATTTCAGCGTGAATACGAAATGGATATTTTTTACAAAGGTAACAGAATTGGCGGAAGAAGAGTTGATTTTTTTGTTGAAAATTGCATTATGGTTGAGCTTAAAGCACAAATTAACTTAGAAGATGTACACTTAGCACAAGCAATGAATTATTTAGAAGCATACAATGTTGAGATTGGATTATTAATAAATTTTGGAGCAAAAAACCTGCAATTCAAAAGAGTTCACAATAATTCTTTAAAAAATCCAGAAAATCAATCAAGGTAATCAAGCAAATCAAGTGAATCAAGGTTAAGACAAAAAAATCAAGTGAATCAAGGTTAAGACAAAAAAATCAAGCAAATCAAGAAAATCAAGGTCAAGATGAGCCAACAATCCGAACAAATACTAGAAAATCAATTAATTGCCCAACTTCAAACGTTAGGTTACGCCTTAGTAAAAATAAAAAATGAATCAGAACTCATATCCAACCTAAAACAGCAACTAGAACAACACAATAACATAACCTTCTCAGATGCAGAATTTAACAAGGTAATGAACATACTTACCAAAGGTACTATTTTTGAAAAAGCCAAAATTCTACGAGAAAAACAACATATTATTCGTGATAATGGGAAAAACCTTTATTTTGAATTTTTCAATACCGAACATTGGTGTCAAAATCAATACCAAGTCACTCACCAAGTTAGCATCGAAGGAAAATATAAAAACCGCTATGATGTTAGCCTATTAATCAACGGCCTACCACTGGTACAAATAGAACTCAAACGCCGAGGTTTAGAACTCAAAGAAGCTTTCCACCAAATCAACCGTTATCAACGCCACTCATTCGGCTCAAACTCAGCTTTATACCAATATATTCAAATATTTATTATTAGCAACGGTGTAAATACCAAATATTATGCCAATAACCGCCATCAATCTTTCAAACAAACTTTCTACTGGACGGATAAAGCAAACAACCGCAATACCAATATTGTCAACGGATTTACCAGCGAATTTTTAGAACCTTGCCACCTCTCTAAAATGATTAGCAAATACATCGTGTTAAATGAAACGCATAAAATACTAATGGTGCTGCGTCCCTATCAATATCATGCCGTAGAAGCATTAATTGACTGCGTAAAAAATAGCAATAAAAATGGTTATATCTGGCACACTACCGGTTCTGGCAAAACCTTAACTTCCTTCAAGGCCAGTCAAATTATCATGAATATGCCTGAAGTGAAAAAAATAATTTTTGTGGTTGACCGGAAAGATTTAGACTACCAAACCACCAAAGAATTTAATAGCTTTAGCAAAGGCAGTATTGATGGCACTGATAACACCAAAACCTTAGTCAAACAACTTTCCGACGATACCAAACTCATTGTAACCACCATTCAAAAGCTAAATGCGGCCATCAGCAAGCATTTAGCAAAACTGGAAAAGCTAAAAGCTGAACGCTTCATTTTAATTTTTGACGAATGCCATCGCTCCCAATTTGGTGAAACCCACAAACGGATAAAATCATTCTTCAATAACATTCAATTATTTGGCTTTACTGGCACTCCAATTTTTGCAGAAAATGCCTTTAAAAACGAATTAGGTAAACGTACCACCAAAGAACTATTCGGCGAAGCCTTACATAAATACGTCATTACCGATGCCATAAGAGATGAAAATGTCCTAAAATTCTCAGTGGAATATGTCGGTAAATACCAAAAGAAAAGCAGTGCCACAGAAATTGATATTGAAGTCGAAGCCATTGATACCAAAGAATTGATGGAATCACCAGCCAGATTAGAAAAAATAGTAGATTACATACTTGCCAATCATGAACGAAAAACTCACAGTAAGAAATTTACCAGTATATTTGCGGTGAGCGGCATTAAAACTTTGATAAAATACTATGATATATTGCAAAGCAAAAAACATAATTTAAAAATTGCCGCTATTTTTTCCTATGTCGCTAACGAAGAAGATGCCAATGCCAACGGATTTATTCCTGAAGAAGTATCAGTGGTTGAAGAACCAAGAGCATTATATGGAATGCAAGCAGATAGCAGAGAAAGACTAGACCAGTTCATTGCAGATTACAACCAACTATTTGCTTCCAGTTTCTCAACGAAAGATAACCAATCATTTTATAATTATTACAACGATATTTCCAAACAAGTAAAAGCAGGTAAAATTGATATTTTACTGGTAGTCAATATGTTTCTAACCGGGTTTGATAGCCCAAAGCTAAACACTTTATATGTCGATAAAAATCTAAAACATCACGGTCTAATTCAAACCTATTCCAGAACTAACAGAATCCTGAACGAACAAAAATCACAAGGCAATATTGTGGTTTTTCGGAATTTAAAACAAGCCACTGATGAAGCAATTACCCTATTTAGCAACAAAGAAGCGATTGAGGTAATTGTCATGGAATCCTACGAACAATATGTTGAAAAATTCAACGACGCATTTACCGAATTACTGCTAATAGCCCCAACGGTAAACAGTGTTAATGAGTTGCCAAGCGAAGACGATGAACTAAAATTTATCACAGCATTTCGGCAAATAATGCGGATTAAAAATATTCTTACCACCTTTGCCGACTTCAAATGGCTAGATTTAACTATGGAAGAACAATTATTTGAAGATTACAAAAGCAAATACCTAGACTTGCATGATAAAGTAAAACTCAACCGAGAAAAAGTTTCTATTTTAGAAGATGTTGATTTTGAATTGGAATTAATCCATCGTGATGAAATTAACGTCAATTATATTATCCAGTTACTGATTAAACTAAAATCCAATCCCCAACAAATTGAACAAGAAATTAATAATTTACTCAATACAGAAATCACTCTAAGAAGCAAACGGGAATTAATCGAGAAATTTATATCTGAAAACTTACCTAAAATTAAAGATGAAGATGACATACCACAAGAATTTGATAAATTTTGGAATGAAGAACAGCAAAAGGCATTTAAAACATTAGTAAAAGATGAGAATTTAGCAGAAGCAAAAACCCAAAGATTGATAGAAAATTACCTTTTTGCGGAAAAAACCCCAATACGAGATGAAATACTAGAACTCATTGAAGGCAAAAAACCTTCGGTATTACAACGCAAACAATTAGGTGAACAAATTTTAAATAGGATTTTAGGTTTCGTGGATACATTTATTGACGGAATGGCAATTTAGCCAGGTAGTATGTAAAACCTTGCCCACCATTCAATTAAAATATCAAACAGGGCTTATCGTCATGAACAGCCATCTATGAAAATGGAATTTTACGTCCACTTACACCACTTAATTTACCAATGGTTCTCCTAACCGGTGTTACGAAAACTGGGTATGCTGGCAATGATAAAACTTGTTACCTAGCATATATGTCTCCAATATATTTATAAAATTTCCATCACCTATAAATAGTTTATATAAATTACCCATGCAAAATACCATCGCCGCTTTAGCAACTCCAGCCGGACGTGGAGGAATTGGAGTTATCAGAATTTCGGGAACTTTGGTTGCTGAAATTGCCAATATATTGTTGAAACAATTACCAAAACCACGTTACGCCACTTATAGCTCTTTCACTGACAAAACCGGAAATTTAATCGACCAAGGTATTGCCATCTACTTTCCAGCCCCTAACTCTTTCACCGGTGAAGATGTGTTGGAACTGCAAGGTCATGGTGGCCCAGTAGTGATGGATTTACTGCTAAATACCGTGATAAATTTAGGAGCAAGATTAGCCCGCCCGGGGGAATTTTCAGAACGAGCTTTCTTAAATGATAAATTAGATTTAGTTCAAGCTGAGGCTATTGCCGATTTAATTGACAGTGCTTCCGGCCAAGCGGTACGTTGTGCTTTGCGTTCTTTACAGGGAGATTTTTCTGCCCAAATTAATACATTAGTCGAGAAAGTTATTTGGTTACGCAGTTATGTAGAAGCTGGAATTGATTTTAGTGATGAAGAAATTGATTTATTGGCCGAAGGACAGGTTGTTAGCAAAATTACCGAACTAACTGAAAAAATTGATATTATTTTAGCTAAAGCCCAGCAAGGTTATTTGCTTAAGGAAGGTATGCAAATTGTATTAGTTGGTGCGCCTAATGTTGGTAAATCTAGCTTACTCAATTGTTTAGCTGGCCGAGATACTGCGATTGTCACTCCAGTGCCGGGAACTACTCGTGACATAATTCGGGAGCAAATTCAAATAGATGGAATGCCATTACACATCACTGACACCGCAGGTTTACGAGTAACTGAAGATATAATTGAACAAGAAGGAATTCGCCGTACTAAATTGGCTATCGAAGCTGCGGATTTGGTAATATTATTGTTGGATGAAAACTCTTCTAAAACTAACCACAGTCATGCTATTTTAGCTAAATCACCACTGATTATTCGTAATAAGATCGACCTTAATCAACAACCGGCTGGAATGCGAGATGGAATATTATATTTATCCGCCAAAACTGGGGAAGGTATTGATATTTTAACAGATTATTTGAAGGAGAAAGCTGGCTTACAAAGTAATACCGAAGGTACTTTTCTGGCTCGCCGCCGCCATTTAGATGCTTTACAACGAGCTAAATTAGCCTTAATCACCGCTTTAAGTCATTCTACTGCTTACGAATTGTTAGCGGAGGAACTACGGCAAGCCCAACAAGCATTAAACGAAATAACCGGTGAATTTACTAGTGATGATTTATTAGGTCAGATTTTTTCCACATTTTGCCTTGGTAAATAGCATATTTTCTACAGCTTTAATTACCGTAACACTACTTAACTCTTCCAAACAACGGCTATTACTTTGCCTATGTTGGTCACAGCCTTCTTGATGACAGGGAACACAATCCCCAGAACCTTGCACTAACGATACATTATTTATTTGCTGACTACCTGTACGTTGAAAAGGCGTATCGGAATTATAACCGGATGGCCAAGGAGCCCATTTTTGCGGGTTGGTTGGCCCGTATAACGCAATTGTTGGAGTTCCAGTGGCAGCCGCTAAATGAGTAATCGAAGTGTCGGGACCTACATAAATTTTACTAGTTTTGATAAGTCGAGCCACATCTGCAAAGCGTAGTTTACCAGCAACATTAGTCACTGTATTTGGCATATTTAACTTGGCATTGCGAATATATTCCAATTCCATTTTAGCATTGCCCCCAGTAAGCACAATATGTAAGCCTTGCTCGGTTAAATATTGCACCAACTCTCTCCAACCAACTAAAGTCCAACGTTTATAATGTCGTAACGGTAATAAATGTAAGACCGCAAAATCCTGCTGCTGCCAGTTAAATGGTAATAATTTATCTAAAATTACAACTGAATCAGCTAATTGTGGAGCTACTACTTCATAACAACGTGGAATATTCAATAAATCGGCTAATCGTAAATTCTGCACCACTGTAGGAGTATAAAGGTCATCCAATTCCGTCCAAGCATTTACCAACAAGCGTTTCCAGATATTTTGCCAGTGTTTGGGTGGTACAATTGCCACTCTGTTAGTAGCGGCCAATATTGCGTAGAACAATGGTCGGTCGCCAGTCAAAGTAGAAATTGCTAAATCATATCGCATAAATATTTGCTTAAATAGGCTTTTATATTCTGAAAAACAGGGGTGTTCGGTAACGGAAATTAAGTTATTATAGTCTGGATTGCCAATTAAGATTTCACCTTTACCTTGGTATACCAATACGTCTATCACGGCTTGAGGGTAGGCATTACGCAAAGAACGTAATAATGGAGTGACTAATAATACATCTCCAATTTGGCGAGTTGCAATCAGTAAAATTTTATTAACCATGTGAAAAACGGTGGATTATAATCTCAAATAATTTATCAGCTAATTCAGTTTTGGCACAACGTGGTAATTCAACGCTACCATCAGCCCAAAAAACTTTTAATCTATTGTCTTTACTATCAAATCCTAAACCTTCAATTCCTACCAAGTTGGCTGCTATCATATCCAATTTTTTGCTTTGTAACTTCTGGCGAGCATAGTTATCTAAATCATTAGTTTCTGCGGCAAAACCAACGGTAAATGGCGGCTGGGGTAAATTGGCAACGGTTGCCAAAATATCTGCGGTCGGTTCTAAAGTTAATTGTAATTGCTCTGAATTTTTCTTTAATTTATAATTAGTCGGTTGAACAGATCGATAATCCGCAACGGCAGCAACCGCAATAAAAATATCGGTGTTGATAATATTAGCCATAACTGCTTCCAACATATCTTTAGCACTGTAAACGGATATTGTTGGCACATTTGAAGTTAAAGCCGTTGGCCCACTTACCAATATTACTGCTGCTCCTTTAGCTGCCGCCGCATCTGCAACAGCATAGCCCATCCGTCCCGAACTACGATTACTGATAAAACGCACTGGGTCTATGTCTTCACGAGTTGGGCCGGCGGTTATTAAAACTTGCTTGCCTTGCAACGGCAATTCTGCTGATAAATTTTGTAAACATTGGACTAATTCTAACGGTTCCAACATACGTCCCGCCCCAATTTCACCACAAGCTTGCGAACCAATTGCTGGGCCGAAGATTTTGACATCACGTTGGCGTAGTTTTTGACAATTTTGCTGAGTAATAGCCGCATTCCACATTTGTTGATTCATCGCTGGGGCTATCGCAATTGGAGCTGTGGTAGCTAGGCAAATCGTACTTAGTAAATCATCAGCGTGTCCATAAGTCAATTTCGTTATAAAATCAGCAGTTATCGGAGCAATTAATATTATATCAGCCCAACGAGCTAGATTGATATGCTCCATTTCGGTTTCAAACAGATCGATATAAACTGGCTGGTTGGATAAGGTTTGCAAAGTTAATGGAGTGATAAATTTGGTAGCCGCACTTGTCATTACCACCCGAACTGTAAATCCTTGTTTAGTTAAATTTCGTACTAAATCAGCAGTTTTATAAGCAGCAATACTACCAGTAACACCTAATAATATATTGAAAAATTTGTTCATCATTAATATAGCATAAAAAGTTTGCATTTTTCTTCAGGACACACTAAGGTGTGTAGTGTTAAAATTGAATATCTGAAGTTTTTATTATTTTAACCTAAGTTTACTCTTTCTTCCATTTTATCCTGTACAAATAACTATAAAATATGCCAGAACTCCCAGAAGTTGAAACTATAAAACGTGGTATTGCCTCTAATTTAGAAGGCGAAACTATAAAATCCGTCATAGTCAGGAATAAAAAATTGCGGTGGCCAATTCCGGATATACTTAGCACTATTTTACCCAATCAATCAATAATCAGTGTTCAACGACGTGGTAAATACTTATTATGTGAATGTACTAAAGGTCATATTTTAATCCATTTAGGTATGTCGGGTAATTTACAAATAATGCCACATGATACCGAGTTAAAAAAACATGACCATGTTGATATTATTTTTACCAATGGTCTGTGTTTAAGATATAATGATCCACGTCGATTTGGTTGTATACTGTGGACTGAAGAACCAATACTTGAACATAAGTTACTAGCCAATTTAGGGCCTGAACCGTTAGCTGAAACCTTCAATGGTAAATATCTATACGACCGAGCCAAAAAACGCCGAGTAGTTGTAAAAAACTTTATTATGGATAGCCATGTTGTGGTTGGAGTTGGTAATATCTATGCTAATGAAGCTCTGTTTGCAGCTCGAATCCATCCAGAACGGGCAGTTAATAAGATTAGTTTAGTGGAATATAAACGTCTTGCTGAGGTAATTAAAAGGATATTGCAAGTAGCTATTAAAATGGGTGGCACTACCTTGCGAGATTTTACTGATAGTTCTGGTAAGCCGGGTTATTTTAAGCAAGTATTACAAGTATATGGTAAAGCAGGAAAAATTTGTGAGCAGTGTGGAACCATCATACATACAAAAAAAATTGGCCAACGAGCTACTTACTACTGCCCTATATGTCAACGATAAATTAGTAACTAACAATGAAACGTATATTAATAATGACTGGCGGCACTGGCGGCCATGTTTTTCCAGCCCTAGCCGTAGCAAAAGAATTACAAGCTCAAGGAGTAGAAATTTGTTGGTTAGGAACTCGCAAAGGTTTAGAAGCGAAAGTTGTACCAGCAGCTGATATAGAAATAAAGTATATAACTATCCAAGGAATCCGTGGTAAAGGTTTAGTTGGATTATTATTAGCCCCTATTAGAATTACCTTGGCTATTTGGCAATCAATCCAAATTTTACGTGCGGTGCGGCCAACTAAAGTTATTGGGTTTGGTGGTTTTGTTGCCGGGCCAGGAGGTGTAGCAGCTTGGTTGTTAAGGATTCCACTATTGATCCATGAACAAAATGCGGTGGCTGGCCTGACTAATCGTTGGTTAGCGAAGCTTGCTACTCAAGTGATGGAAGCTTTCCCTAATACCTTTCCGAATAATGCTATACACACTGGTAATCCGTTACGGGCGGATATTATGAATTTACCAGTTACTATTCCAACAAGCAAAACTTTGCATATTTTGGTGGTTGGTGGGAGTTTGGGAGCTAAAGCTTTAAATGAGATAGTGCCAATAGCTTTACAACAAGTACCTGCTACCATTGAAGTTTTACACCAAACTGGTAATATCCATTTTGCCACAATGCAACAGGCATATTCTGAAATTAAATTCACAATTACGGCTTTTATTGAGAATATGGGGGAAGCATATGGATGGGCTGATTTGGTAATTTGTCGGGCTGGGGCCATAACTGTTGGCGAGTTGGCTCAAGCTGGAGTAGCAGGTATTTTAATTCCTTATCCTTATGCAGTGGATGATCATCAAACTTTAAATGCTAAATTTTTGGCTGATAAACAAGCGGCTATATTATTACCTCAGACTGAATTACAGGTAAATAAATTAGTTTCTATCATAACTGAATTATATGATAATCCGTCTCATTTACAGGCTATGGGAATAGCGGCAAAAAAATGTGCAACTCCAAATGCTTTACAGCAGATAGTTGATTTGATAGTAAAATAATAATATATACTGGTTGTTTTGGGAACGAAGCGTATTTCCCGAAATTTTAAGTAACATCGGAGTTTTTTCTGGTTCCCATGCACCAGCGTGGAAACTAGAGATGAAAGGATTTTAACCAAGCCCAAACCGACCTCGACGAAGCCCAAGAAATAATCGACCGTTTATGAGGCATAATGAATTACCAGATATTATCGCATACAATATTAGCAAGAATCATTTAAAAAATTAAGCTTCATATTATAAACATCAGCATAATGTTTTTAACATTATCATCACTCAACTTTACTCAGATATATAAAAATCAAAATATAATTCACTTTCATCATATGATATTGAGAATATATATCCGGAAAAGTTTGAATTTACCAATAAAAATAATTAAAATATGCTCCACATTCACACCAGCAACCACCTAGAACACTTAATCCAAGTTTTAGCGGACTTAATCCAAAGTTCTCCTTTACCTCCGTTAGTTCCAGAAAACATAGTAGTACAAGACCAAGGCACGGAAAAATGGTTGTCAATGCTACTGGCACAACACTTAGGCGTATGGGCAAATAGCCGTTTCATGCGACCGGATGCGATGTTGTGGTATGTATTCAAAGAAGTTTTACAAACCGATACCAACGTCTCTAACTTTGAACGTGAGGTCATGGTATGGAAACTCATGGATATATTGCCCCAATTTATTGATAAACCTGAATTTCAAGAACTAAAAAGTTATTTGCAAACCGATGAACAAGCAATCAAATGCTATCAATTGGCTTGGCGAATTGCCGATGTATTTGACCAATATACCGTATATCGTCCGGCTTGGTTGTTTGATTGGGAAACTGGCAAGCAGCCGTTGGAAGCGGACTCGCAAGCTCATTGGCAAGCTCTATTATGGCAAGAATTAGTAGCCCAATATGGCGATCGACATCGAGCCAAGTTACGAGTTGAATTTTTCGCTAAATTACCGACTAGTAAACCTCGGTTTCCACGGTTGACAGTATTCGGCATTTCAGTCTTACCAGAATTCCATTTAGAAGTATTGGCTAAATTAGGTCAAGTTATTGATGTACATATATTTGTGATAAATCCCTGTCAGGAATATTGGGGCGATATTGTTACAGACAGTGAAATAGCTCATAGCAATGCCGAGTATTTAGAAAAAGGTAATACCTTGCTGGCTTCGATGGGCAAAATAGGCCGGAATTTTATTGATATGTTCAATGAATATCAACATGTTGGGCATGAATATTTTATCGAACCGGGTAAAGACTCCTTACTCCACCGTATTCAAACCGATATTCTACACTTGGATGAAACTGAATATTCTACCGTTGATAAATCTATCCAAATTCATAATTGCCACAGTCCGTTGCGGGAAATTGAAGTTCTGCATGACCAGTTACTAGCTTTATTTGCCGAACATGCAGACCTCTTGCCCAAAGATATATTAGTGATGATGCCGGATATTGAGACTTACGCACCGTTTATTGAGGCTGTATTTGATACTATTCCAGACAGTTCACAGCAGATTCCTTTTAGTATTGCGGATCATAACTTACGAGATAAAAGTCTGGTAATTGATACTTTTTTTGCTATCTTAGAACTAACTAAGGGGCGTTTTACTGCTGGCGAAGTATTGAATATTTTGGAAGCAGAAATAATTCAACAACGGTTTGCATTTACGGATCGAGATTTGGAATTAATTCGGTATTGGGTTGATAAGGTTGCAATCCGTTGGGGCATGGATAAAGCTGATAAAGTTAGGATGAATCTACCTGATTTTGAAGAAAATACTTGGTTGCTGGGGCTAAAAAGATTGTTATTGGGTTATGCGTTGCCAACCGGAATGTTTCAGGGCATCTTGGCATATGATGCAATCGAAGGTAGTGATAGTTTAATCTTAGGTAAATTAATCACTTTTGTCGAACAACTGTTTGAATATGTGCAGAAAATGCGGCGATCACACACTATATTAGAGTGGTCACAATTATTAAGTAATTTATTAGAAGATTTTTTGGTAGACGAAAATTCGCAAGAGATTCGGCAAGTTTTGACCAAGTTGCTTACTAATAGCCAAGATTTTGTCACTCCTGTTAGTTATGCGGTAATTTTTGAATGTTTGCAGCATCCTTTGACTCAACAGGAACAAAGCAGTAGCTTTCTGACTGGCCGAGTATCATTTTCTGCTATGCACCATAGCCGTAGTATTCCGTTCAAAGTTGTCTGTCTGTTGGGCATGAATGATCAAAGCTTTCCCCGTCCCAATAAATTGCTTAATTTTGATCTTATCAACCGCCATCCAAAACGTGGTGATCGGTCACGGCGACATAATGATCGCTATTTATTTTTAGAATCCTTATTAGCAGCCCGAGAGTATTTTTACATCAGTTATGTAGGCCAAAGCATCCATGATAATACTCTAATACCACCATCGGTTTTAGTGAGCGAGTTGCTTGATTACATCAATTCTCAGGCCGAAATTTTCCAACCAACTAAGCATCCATTGCAAGCTTTCAGTCCTCGCTATTTTAATCAAACTTCGCTATTCAGTTTTTCTAATGAATATTGTGTTGCTAGTGACGCTTTACGGCAAGAACGGCAAGAAAATACCGCTTTCATCACAACTCCATTACCAACTCCAGAGCCAGAGTGCAAAACTATAGAACTAAATAATCTCATTAGGTTTTTTAACAATCCGACTGCCTTTTTGTTAAAAGAACGGTTAGGGATAGAGTTACGTTCTTCTACCGCCGAATTTGATAATAACGAACCGTTTGAGGTATCTGGATTGGAACGTTATAGCCTCAATCAAACCTTGATAGAAAAAAATTTGGAAGGAGTTGATTTACAAGAATATAAAGCAGTTATAAAAGCTAGTGGCCAATTACCGCATGGACAGGTAGGTGATTATGTATATGACAAATTAGTTGGTAATATTCAAGGATTTGTGCGGCAGGTTACCCAAGTCTTACAACAAGCTAAAAGAGAGCCAGTTAATTTAAGAAAATTGCTGTTGGGGGATATAACAATAACTGGTAATTTAGGCAAATTATGGCAGAATAACTTGATTCAGTACCGTTATGCTAAATTGAAAGCAAAAGATTTTGTGCAAATTTGGCTTCAGCATTTAATCCTTAATAGTTTACCGAATTTACCTCGGCATAGCATAATAATAGGAGCAGATGAGGCTTGGGAATTTTTGCCGGTACCTAATAGCAGGGAGATTTTACAGAGCTTAGTACAGGATTATTATTGGCAAGGATTGATGCAACCATTGCTATTTTTCCCGCAGACTTCATTTTGCTTGGTGGGAAACTTGTCTAAAGGTGAGGATATGGCTTTATATAAAGCTGCTGAAATTTGGCAAGGCAATGATTTTATAGCTGGCGAAGCTAAAGATGAGTATTATAAATTGGCTTTTGGTTCTGGAGTTAATCATCTAAAAAATGACCAGTTTGCAAAATTAGCTCAACAGTTTTTTGCACCTTTATTGGAATATAGGAAGCAACTTTAAAATCATAGCAATTCTTAATTATGAATGCCTAATTCTTAATGAACTTCTATATAAATATCAGTCAGGTGGGTGTGCAACACGTTTTATCGTTGCCCACCAGAAAATAGTAAAATATCAAGAGATATTTATTTTATATAGAAAATGGTGGCAACGGTAAGTCAGTTACCCACCATACCCGGCTACGCAATATGATGTAGGGTAGGACTCACGTATTGAAAAAGTAATAATTTTGTGAAACCATTTAAATACAATATATTGTAATATATAGTTATATTTAACAATACTTTTGCCAATTTGATGATTGTTTCGGAAATGGGTACAGGGTGTGGACTATTTTGAAAAATATAAATATGTTGAAATATAAGTGTATTACATAATATAGATTGTATACATAACAGATTTATATTTAACAAATTGTTTTCAAAATAGTCCACACCCAGTGCCAAATTAGGTAAATACTCAAGAACGAGAATTAGCCTCTGGAAATGATAAAACAGTTAATTTGGCAAATATTGCTGTACCATCCGGTAGAATTAATTTAGTAGCAATTGCGTCACAAGGTGATTTTTCTAAGCTTTTTTCTGACATTGTTATATTTCCTATTTATAGCATTGCTTATTTAGGCAAATTAAAGTATTTGAACAAGATTACACAAAGGATAGACAAGGTTTTAAAATCCTGCAAATCTTCAAATCCGTTAAATCTTGTTCAAAATAAATTAACTCAACTCAATCATTTCACACCAAGCTCCCAATCCAACATTAGCAACTTGCCCAGCATAAATCAACGCACAGTTATCTGGAACTCGTTCATCAAGCACCAATGGCAAACTTATACCATTAACCTGCACCTGTTCCGAACCATTAAACCGCTCCGCAACCGTAGAATTAACATGCACACCAGCTACATCAGCATCAAGCGTACTCTGCAAAGATTTAGCCCGCCGCACCAAAGCATCACCAGAATAAATCGGCATTTCTGTAATCCGCTGCAAACCATCACTAGCCATATTTTCCAAAGCAGTAGGAACTTGCCAACCAGCAGAATTATTCGGTTTTTTATCACCAACCAAAGCTTGCAATTCATCCCGAACTTGGTCAGAAGCAGTATAATCAAATCCAGCCAAATCAAACAAATTACCTAAAACTCGCAATACCTTCCAAGCTGGCCGAGTACCACCAGTAGGATTAACCACGCCACCAAAACTTTGCCACTTACCTTCGGCATTTACATAAGTACCACTAGTTTCAGTAAACAAAGAAATTGGCAAAATAACATCAGCATAATTTTCCATCGCTGGAGTTTTATAAGCCGTTAATGACACTACAAAATCAGCTTGTTCTAAACTTGCCAATGAACTAGTGCAACTATCCAATTCTGGTTCCAATCCCAATAATACATAAGCATTTAGATTTTGCGTCAACATAGAATTAGCATCTAAACCAGCCTCTGCAACAGCTTCTCCACCAGCTTGACGATGTGGCACCACCCCAGCTAACCATGCACCAGCAGTATTATTAGCTTCTGGCAAATAACTCAATTTAGCACCACTTAACTTAGCAATAGTGGCAGCTAAAGCTCGAATCGTAGCAAATTGGGGATGAGAAGTAGCCAAATTACCTAACAATACCGTCCGTTTTTTACCAGTTTGTAAAGTTTGAGCAATTGCTTGTTGTTCAGCATCGAACGTAACATCAACTAACAATTTATGCATAACTGCTGGAATTAAACCATTACCCAATAAAGCTTTTGCAATCCCAGCTAAATTAGTTACCCAAGCATTTGGAGCGACAATCATTTTAGCCGCAATTGGGAAGTTAAATTCATAATCAATGGGATTGAAAACTGCCACTTTAGCACCAGCTTTACGCAATCTATGATTGAGGATTGGTTGTTCTTTCCGCAAATGTGAACCAATTATTAAAGCAGAATCACAGGTTTCCAAATCAGTAATTGCTTGACCTAGATAAGGAAATAATGGAGCTTGATTTTGATCGCTAAAATCGGTCTGGCGTAAACGGTGGTCAATGTTTTGACTGCCAATGCCGCGCATAAACTTTTGCAATAAAAATAATTCTTCTATAGTAGAAGTCGGTGATGCCAAGGCTCCGATAGATTTACTAGCAATTTGTTTGAGCTTATCAGCCGCATAAGCTAACGCAGTATCCCAATGGACTTTCTGCCAAGTTCCATCTTTCTTAATCATCGGACTGGTAACTCGGTCGTCAGCAGCTAAACCTTCATAACTAAACCGATCTCGATCCGAAATCCAAACTTCATTAATAGCTTCATTTTCTCTTGGAACTACTCGTAAAACTTCATTACGCCGAGTATGCACCGCAATATTAGAACCTACCGCATCATGTGGTGCTATCGTATTATGTTGTTGCATTTCCCAAGCCCGGGCTGAAAAACGGAATGGCTTGGAAGTTAAAGCTCCAACTGGACATATGTCGATCATGTTACCAGACAATTCTGAAGTAACATTTTTCTCCACATAAGTCCCAATTTCCATATGTTCGCCCCGGCCAGGGTCGCCCATTTCTGGAACTCCGGTAATTTCCTTACTAAACCGGACACAACGAGTACAATGAATACAACGAGTCATTTCCGTCGCAATCAATGGCCCTAAATTTTTACTGATAACAACTCGTTTGCCTTCTTGATAGTTGGAAACATCGTTACCATAACCAACTGCAATATCTTGTAGTTCACACTCACCACCTTGATCACAAATTGGACAGTCTAAAGGATGATTAATTAATAAAAATTCCATCACCGCTTTTTGAGCAGCAAGTGCTTTGGTAGAGCGGGTAAAGACCTTCATGCCATCCATAATAGGAGTAGCACAAGCGGGCATAGGTTTGGGGGCTTTTTCTACTTCAACCAAGCACATCCGGCAACTAGCAGCTATTGATAATTTCTTGTGATAACAAAAACGAGGAACATCTATTCCATTAGCTTCTGTTATTTCAATTAGCTTTTGACCGGCTTGAGCTTGATAAGGTTTGCCATCTATTTCAATCGTTACCATTATTTTTTATTATGGTATTTGGAAATACCATTTCTCGAAGTGAAAATAATGACAGTTCTAAAACTGCCGAACTCGTAATTCTGGATGACACACAGTCTTACATCTATCTAAATGTTTAGCATTATAAGACAATAGTAAAAAATTATCAAAATTTTGGGCTAAAACGGTAAAAATTAAAATGTATGTTGAAATATTAGTATTCAGGATTTATTATCTTTGTATGTGTTTTACTTGAAAATACAAATTAATGAATGTTTTCACTAGAAATCTTATCCTCAATATTCTGTAATAAACATCTTTAAAAAATATAGAGATTATGTTATAGTAATTTAAACACTATGTTTTAGAACAAAATTTATGCCAATTATTGAAACCTTTATTAATCCAAACCAAGAACGCAATTACACTATTCATATTCGTATGCCAGAATTTACCTGTCTATGCCCCAAAACAGGACAACCTGATTTTGCAACTTTATTTTTGGATTATGTGCCTAAAGAACTATGCGTAGAATTAAAATCTTTAAAGAATTACATCTGGGGTTATCGTAATGATGGTGCATTTCACGAAGCGGTTACTAATCAAATTCTTGATGATTTAGTAAAAATATCTATGCCAAATTTTATGCGTATGCGAGCTGAATTTAATGTAAGAGGTGGAATTTATACCACAGTTGTAGCTGAACATATAGCCACTAATTGGACTCCACCAACAGTAATTAACTTACCGTAAATTAATATGCATAATTGTGGAAAAGAACCATTTGCTTTGCAAGTCTTAGGGGACAGTATGTTACCTGAATTTAAAGAAGGCAATATAATTATTATTGAACCAGATGGTGTCGTTGAAAATGGTTCGTATGTTTTTGCTATTCACGATGAAGAATATATTTTTAGACAATTGGTTATTGACAATGAAAAGTTTTTGCTAAAACCGTTAAATCTAAATTATCCTATTTTAACAATTTCTGGCTTGGATGCTGTTAAAGGAGTGATTACTCAAAAAGCCGGGACTAGGCGTAAAGAACATAAAAATTATTCGTGATTTTTACTTTAATATACAATTATTTACAGAAAATAAACCTATCCTTTTAATTTGTATTTTAAGATGTTTTTACCACGTTTGTTGTTTAGTGTGATTTTTTACCACATTTGTTGTTTTATAGCCTTATATTTGATATGAATTATGAATTATTGTGAAACTTACAATATTTTATATTCATACTTAAATAAATCAAATATAAGCCAATTCTAATATATTAATTAATTGAATTATTTTGTTTTTATTTGTGATTTATTACTTTTATGTAGATTTAAACGAGTTCTAATCAAAACTAAATCATAGTTATGTGATATTTTACCTTGCTTTTTATCAATAACGTTGATAATATTCTCTCCGTTTTATTAAATATAGAAATAATTCTCATATATATTATAAAAACCTGAGCAAAATATTTTGATATTGTTTATTTTTTTAAATTAGATTTTAGTTTTTGGAACTTTGTGCAAGAAATATGTTAAGGCTCTATTGGTTAGGAATATAAAATTTTGATTAAACCAAAATAAATGTTGTATTCCTTTCTAATTCAAAGTATTCTTTAATAAGGGTTCCATATACAATTTATTAAGACTTTGATAAATTTGTGATTAGCTAAAATTCATACCATTTATTTAACTATTTATTCGTAGTTTAAGTTCAACCCACTAAGGATTCACTTGAATGTCTGAAAATATTAATCTATTTAACCTAAAGTCCGAACGAATTCGGACTCTCCACTTTACGTGGTTTGCTTTCTTTATTAGTTTTTACATTTGGTTTAACATGGCTCCTTTAATGGGTTCCATTCGGGACGCATTAGGATTAACTACTCAACAAATAAAAGTGTTGATGATTCTTAATGTAGCATTAACTATTCCATCACGAATTATTGTTGGTATGTTGGTTGATAAATTCGGCCCTCGTATCATGTACTCTATATTATTAGTTATTTCTGGAATTTTGTGTATTGGTTTTTCTTTGACTCAAACTTTTGAGCAAATGGCAATTATGCGCTTTTTCTTAGCTTTTGTTGGGGCTGGGTTTGTAATTGGAATTCGCATGATTGGTGAGTGGTTTCCAGCCAAACAAGTCGGTCTAGCTGAAGGTATTTATGGTGGTTGGGGTAATTTTGGGTCTGCTGGTGCTGCCTTAACTTTACCTATTGTCGCAGTAATTTTAGGTAATTTGATTGATCCAGCTAATGGTTGGAGATATGCACTTGCTCTTAGTGGCTGTGTTGCTTTAGGTTATTCTGTAATTTTTTATATCGCTGTTAGAGATACCCCTCGTGGTTCTACTTACTTCAAACCTAATAAAACTGGTGCAATGGAAGTTACTAGTCAAGGAGATTTCGTACTCTATTTGATTATGAATATTCCTCTGTATTTAGCCTTGGCTATTTTAGTATGGAAATTATCCCCAGCTAATTTAAGCATGATAACTGAATTCGAAGCTAACTCGGTCTATGCTGGTTTGATTGCCTTGTATTTCTTTCAAACTTATCATGTTTACAAAGTCAATAAAGATATTTTCACAACTCCAGTACCAGAAATTCACCGCTATAAATTCAAACAAGTTGCTATGTTGAATATAGCTTATTTCTGTACTTTCGGTTCTGAGTTAGCAGTAGTTTCCATGTTACCTTTATTTTTCTTGGATACTTTTTCCGAAACAGTACCTTGGATGACTCAAATTTATGCTGGTATGATTGCAGCTAGTTATGCTTTTGTAAACTTAGTTGCCCGTCCTATCGGTGGTTTTTTCAGTGATAATTTTGGCCGTAAAAAAGCCTTGTTAATCTTACTTGCTGGTTTATCTGTTGGTTATTTCTTCATGAGTTTGATTGATAGTAGTTGGTGGATTATTGGAGCAGTAGCTGTTACTATGTTCTGTTCAATGTTTGTTATGGCTGGTGAAGGTGCGGTGTTTGCTGTTGTGCCTATCATTAAACGGCGTATGACTGGCCAAATCGCTGGTTTAACTGGAGCTTTTGGTAATGTTGGTGCAGTTGTTTTCTTGACTGTATTATCATTTGTTGAAACTTCTGTATTCTTCTTAACAATTGGTGCTGCAGCTGTAATCGTACTTATAATTATAGCTATCTTCTTTGAAGAACCTTCAGGTCAAATGGCAGAAGTTTTACCAGATGGTACTGTTCAAATGATTGATGTTCATTAACATGTAACCGTTCTTTAACGTAAAGGTGGGCAAATATGCTTACCTTTACTTTTCCCTTCAAAATTTATTCCTCACTATGCCAAGTACACTTTCAATTACAACTGGTAGCTATTCAGAAGCGGGACGCAAAGCTAAAAATCAAGATTCTTGTGGGGTAATGACACCGCCAGAACCTTTACTCACCACTAAAGGAATAGCAGCTGTAATTGCTGATGGAGTGAGTAGTAGCGAGGCTGGTGGTAAAGCAAGCGAGTATAGTGTTAAAGGCTTTCTAAATGATTATTTTAGTACTCCAGAATCATGGAGCGTAAAAACTGCCGCCCAAAAAATTCTTACTGCTCTTAACCGTTGGTTATATGGACAAGGCTATCATTTATATGGAACTAATAAAGGCTTAGTTACTACCTTTAGTGCATTAATTATTAAATCAAATATTGGTCATGTGTTTCATATTGGAGATTCACGCATCCAGCATTTACGAGGTAGAGAGCTAAATTGTTTAACCAAAGATCATCATGTTAGAGCAGCACAGGGACAAGAGTATTTATCTAGGGCGATGGGAATTGAATTACACCTAGATATAGATTATAACAGCACCAGTATAGATATCGATGATATATTTATTTTCACTACTGACGGAATCCACGAATATGTTAGTGGCGAAATAATTACCGATATTATTATAGAAAACCTACCAGATTTAGGCAAAGCCTGTCAGAAGATAGTATCAACTGCTTTTACCAATGAAAGCCCGGATAATTTAACCTGTCAATTAATACGCATTGATGGCTTACCAACTCAAGACCCTAATGCGGTCTATAAACAATTAACTAAATTACCATTTCCTCCGCCATTATCTCAGGGTATGCGGTTAGATGGTTACCATATATTACGGGAAATTTATGCAAGTAACCGCACTCAAGTTTATCTTGCCTTAGACGAAGAAACTCAAAAACAAGTTGTATTAAAAACTCCTTCTGTCAATTATGAAGATGACCCTGGCTATATTGACCGATTTTTACATGAGGAGTGGATCGGTAAACGTCTGACTCATCCGCATGTGATGAAAGTATATGAGCATAAACGCCATCGTCAATGCTTATATTATGTTTCCGAGCATATTCAAGGTCAAACTTTGCGGGAGTGGATGGAAGAAAATCCCAGCCCAACGTTGAGTGAAGTACGAGCCATTGTTGAACAGATTGCTTCTGGATTGCGAGCATTCCATCGGATGGAAATGTTACATCAGGATATCAAGCCAGAAAATATTATGATTGATAAACGTGGAACTATCAAGTTGATTGATTTTGGTTCTACTAAAATTGCTGGGCTTGAGGAAATTAGCACTCCGATTGAACGAATTAATTTGTTAGGCACTCGTAACTACACTGCTCCAGAATATTTTCAAGGCTATACTGGTTCTACTCGCTCTGATATTTTTTCTTTAGGAGTGATTGCTTATGAAATGTTGACTAGTAACTTGCCTTATGGAATTGATCCCAAAATGGATCCGCACAAGTTAAAATATATTTCAGCTTGTCGTTACAATCAAGATTTACCGTTATGGTTGGACAGTTCTTTAAAAAAAGCAGTTAATCCTTACCCAACTAGACGTTACGAGACATTATCAGAATTTTTGTATGATCTGTCTCATCCTCGATCCTTGCCTTTACGGGAACGTAATCCGATAACATTTTGGCAACGGACAACAATATTTTTTGCCATTAGTAATTTAGTGTTGTTGTATTTATATTTTACTAAATAACGCCGTGTGCAACCTTTTTAAGTTATTTACTAGTGTCTAGATTCAACCTGAGATGTTAAATTTGTCATGATTTTGCCAAATTTCTCCCATTTTGGTTCCACACAACGTATCTCAACCCTAAAAGGGTTAAACATGAATAGCCATAATGTAAAATGTATAGCAATTCTTAATTAAATTCGATATAAATATCAAGCTATTAAGTTAGATTGGTATAATTTATTGAATTGGGAAATGCTATATTTAAACGATATAACTACCTACCATGTCATTTTGAAATCGTAGAGACAATGCATGCCTTGTCTCTACGTT
>DAOUSR010000137.1 GCA_030627125.1 Thioploca sp. | reverse complement strand
ATTGATACATTCCAGAAGTGTTTTTTCAAATAACTTATTACTACTAATTACTCTCATAATATTTTTACTATTCCTATTTTTTTAGCCTAATGAAGTGGAACAGAGCCTATAACACCATTCTTGAGCGGTTGAAAGTCCACTCCAAGATAAAGTTAGAGATAAGGTGCATGACGCTATCGCTTATGCACCCTACCAAATCATAATTTATCAATTAAACATATACGGCTTACGAGTTGTAACCAATCTAATTAAAATTCGATTCGTTCTATTGTCCAGGTTTTTGCAAAGTCATTTGAAAAATCCTGGTTTATCACGTAATGATCATTTTCAGGTGTTACGGCTACCGTTGTACTAGCGGTCATGTTTTTAGAATGTATTACTTCAGCAGATTCCCAGTCATTCTTTCCAGATAATTCGATGAGTGTATTGCCTCCTGGAGTTTTCTGATTATTTGTTACACCAATAACATTACCATTTGAGGTGAGAACCATCCCATCAAACCCAGTAAAACTTGGATCAGTAATATTTACGTTTGTAGCTGATTTAGGATCATTTAACAGGATTTTGACCAAACCGTATTCTGAATAAATTCCTTTATCATTTACTTTTACTAAAGAAACTAATAGATAACCATCTGGATGAACATCTAACCCATTTGGCTCAGCATCTATACCTGAATTATTTTTCCAAAAAACAGTTGGTTTTCCTTCTATATCGACTTTATATACAAGACCTGCATACCAATCAGAGATATAAACATTACCATCCTTATCAACAGCAACATCATTTGCAAAATAGGAATTCGCATCAGGCACTAAAGAAGATAAATTAATCTCTTTTTCAAAGATGCCCGTATTTAGATTATAAATCCTTAAATAAGATGTCCCTTTAGTTTCAGGATTATCATCAAACAATTCTGTACCGTTAAAACTTGCAACCAAAAGTCTGTTTCGTTCATAATCGACTTGAAGGCCTGCACTGGATAAAGGAAATTTATCACCACTCGTAAAAGGTTTAAAAGTTCCATCAAGATTAACTTTAATGATAGGAGTTGCATTCTGTGAAGATAATAAAAAGGTATGATCATTTTTATCATACTCAATTCCTTCAGGGTTTTGTGCTATGTCTTCTATTTTTATAACTTTAGGGTAGGCTATTTTTTCACTGGTATATGAACAAGCAGTAGACATCAGTGCTATTACTGATATTCCAGCGATTGAGATAAGTGAGTTTTTCATTTTTGATCTTCTTTTCATGATTGATTATTTTCCTTTATATTAATAATTAGATGTGTTATAAATTCGTGATTAACTTATTCTTTTGCGTCGCAGATACATAGCTCTCTGCTTCACCTACCGCTTGGTCAGGAGCAATAGTCAGGTAGGATAAAGCTTTATCTTGCTCATCAAAATAACAAAGTATTTAAGAACATTTATTATATATTGTGAAATGATGGGCAACGGTAAATTATGTTACATATCCTAACTGGCTGTTATTTTTAGATATTAACCGACAAATCAGGCAAGTTTGCCTTTATATTAATATCCTGTTGCCAGCATATTCCTGTGTATTGACCGGAAATTCAGGCTGCCCTATTTAGGAATTATTCTGTCAAATATACCTAATATTTGATATTATCCGCTAAATCAGGCATAATTAAATACGCCCTTAAAATAATATGTTAATCCTACTTAACTTTTATGTCAAGCAAAGATTCTAATTTACTTACAGAAATGCAAGAATAATTGGGGTCAAAATAATTGGGGTCAGAGAAATAATTGGGGTCAGAGTAATTTTAATTCAGTAGAATTGTTGCTGATTTTGGGCCTAATACCGCTCTTGAGCAGCCAAAGGACGGCTCCAAGGAAAGTCATGAAGAAGTTACAATCTTGCCATTTAACCGAAATAACGTACGAGCTGAGCATATTTTAAAAAGCTCGCGCTTTTTAAAATATGCTCCAGCGATTTGTTAGTTGCTGGCGGGTAGATGATGGCTACTCGATGAGGTGTTTTACGCATTGTGCACAATATATGTAGGAAAGTGTATTGCTGTCTCCTCCCATTTCCCTGTCTGAAGCAAGGTTAGTTTTTAAGGATTCTATGAGAATATTCTCTTCCGAACCTTCTACTTGGATAAAGAAATGAGTTGAGGAATTGATATTAGATTTTACAGCCCCGAATAAATTTGAAAAATCAAACGCCAAATCCTTCACGATAAAAAGGAAAGAAGATTCGTGTAATTCAAACTCTATGAGCTCATCACTTTCGGAATATCTAAGGGTAAACCATAATTTAGGACTGAGTGTTTTGTTGTATATATCTGTTCTTGTAATAATTGGTTCTGCATCTTCGAGGAATTCGCTTAAATCCGTAATGTCGTTGTGCTCCTCATATTCACAGTTTAAAGATTCTCTGATTTTATCGCAAGACTCTTGCCAGTTTAGTTGAATGTCACCTAGGACAATTCCTACTGTGGGTATGTGAACAGTGTTCATAAAGCAACTAACTTATTATTATCAAGTATACTTGCCTTGATATTCTTAGATATTGACCGACAAATTAGGCAAGTTTGCCTTGATAATAATATCCTGACCTTTTGCCAGCATATTCCTGTGTATTGACCGGAAATTCAGGCATATTTGCCCAGTTTAGGAATTATACTGTCAAATATACCTAATATTTGATATTATCCGCTAAACCAAAAATATCCAGCAGAAACTCAGCTAAATCTTTTTGCTTTAAATGGTTTGCGGTCGTATTGGTGAATAGGGGAAGATTACAATAATGAAAGTAACCAACTACCCTAATAAAAAATTATCTCATCTAAATTGGCATTCAGCAAATATTATTCAGTTATTAATATAGCGTTTCTCAATTGAAGGTATTATATAAATACAAGAACTTGATATTTATCTTGAATTTAGTTAAGCATTCATAATTAAGAATTGCTATATCTATGACCCTGTTAATATCAAAAGAATTTCAATTGGTATAAACATAAAAATTAAACCACCAAGTACTAATACTAACCAGTTCCAACCTGAAAACTTGTTATTGTTGATAAAATTAGCAACCAGTTTCTTATTCACACTTAATGCAATTCCATTCACAGGAAGTAGTACGGTAAAACTTAACAATGCAATAATCCCAAATAGAGTAGAAAATGCTCCTAATACATTAAGCATAATATATATAAATGCAAGCAAACCTATAGGTAATGTTTCTGGTATATCGTTTTCAACAGCTGATGTTTTAATATGTTTGAAACAACTGTATATCCAAATTGGGGTGAAAAAAGTTCTCCAAAATGGCATGATATTTTCTCCTGTCCTTGCCTTTATTAATACCCAGTTTTTATAAAACCAATAAAATGGGTATAGGTTAAATGTACAAATTGACATTAAAACTAACTTAAGTGTGGATGCTGTAAAAAAATATTCACCTTGAGGAATTATAGCAGTTTCAAGATTGCTAACTGGTGGTTTATATGGGTTTTCGTTCATTTGATTGTTCCTTGTTGGAGCCTGTATAGCAATTCTTAATTATGAATTCTTAATGAACTTCAAGATAAATATCAAATTTTTGTATTGATATAATTCATCCAATTGGGAAATGCTATATGAGGTATATTGATAGAGTGTATTTATCGTTAGTATTATTATTTATTTTACTCGCTATAGTCAAGTTAAAATTCAACTATAGCAATTCTTAATGAACTTCAATATCAACCATTTAATTCGTATGAATAATTCAATTGGAAAATGCTATATTAAAAATACTGTCATTAACTTAATGATTTGAAGTAACCATAGCGTTTTCCATTTGAACGAAGTAAGTTACGTACTATCTGTTCTTCACCTATTTAAAATATCAATGCAGCTGCTACTTTTCTTCCCTCAATTACTAATAGAGAGTAAGTATGACATGCTGCTGTTGTGTTCATTACTTCCAGACCTATCTTAGCTTCTATCAACGGAATCAATAGTTCTTGAGCTGGGAAACGGCTTTTATCTCCAGTTCCCAATAGGACTAACTCTGGTTGCAAATCCCGTAATTGTTGAAAATGCTTAACTGTTAATTCTGCAAAATTAGCAATATCCCAAGTAACAATTTGATTTGGCATGATAATAATATTTTGCGAATAAATTTTATTATTCACAGTTATGCTATCAGCATCTATCCGTTGAATTTGATAGCTGTTAGTAGTATTTTCATCTAGGCTAAGTTTCATATCACTTTAGAAAATTTTTGCTCAGTATTTTGCCGCAAATATACGTCGAAAGGCATACAAATATTCCGCACTAAAAAACGCCCGGCTGGTAAAATATCGATTCGTTGTTCGTTAAGAGTTAATAAACCATCGGTTTGCATCGTTGCTAATTCAGCTAATTCAGTAGCAAAATAAGTTTTAAAATCAATTTGATATTCGTTCTCTATCGTTGTAATATCTAAAGTAAAATGACAAATTAATTTAGTGATTACAGCCCGGCGTAATTTATCATCTGGATTGAGAGCAATACCTCTAAATATTGGAATATTACCAGCTGAAATTTTAGCATAATATTCTTCTAAAGTTTTGACATTTTGACTATAACTATCAGCAATTTGACTAATAGATGTAATACCAAGTCCAATTAAATCACAATCAGCATGGGTTGAATAACCTTGAAAATTACGATATAAAGTACCATTGCGTTGGGCAATTGCCAGTTCATCATCAGGAAGAGCAAAATGATCCATACCAATGTAGATATAACCAGCTGCTAATAATTGGTTGGTAGTATTTTGCAAAATTGCCAACTTTTCGGTCGCCGATGGTAAATCAGCTTCATTAATGCGGCGTTGGGGCTTGAATATAGTTGGTAAATGAGCATAATTAAATACTGACAAACGATCTGGTTTAACAGCGATAACCGTTTCTAAAGTCTGAGTAAAACTGGTTGCACTTTGATGAGGTAGGCCGTAAATAAGGTCAACGCTAATTGATTTAAAACCTTCGCTGCGAGCCTGTTCTAACACGGTAAAAGTTTGTTCTGGAGATTGGATACGATTAACTGCTTGCTGTACTTTGGGAGTAAAATCTTGCACTCCTAAGCTCATGCGATTAAAACCAACTTCACGTAGTAAAGCTATGGTATCTGGCTTGGTCTCACGTGGATCAATTTCGATGGAGTATTCGCCAATATCATCATCCAGTAATTGAAAATGTTTGCCTATTACCTGCATTACCTCTTGTATCTGTTCATGATTTAAAAAAGTTGGTGTGCCACCGCCCCAATGTAATTGAGTTACTGGTCGTTGGCGATCAAATAGTTCACCTTGCAATGAAATTTCTTGATATAAGTGTTGTAAATAGGGTATAGTTAAACCACGATTTTTGGTAGCAATTTTATTGCACGCACAGTAGAAACATACTGTATCGCAAAATGGAACATGCAAGTATAACGACAAAGGTTTTGCTGAGTTGCTATTTTTAGCATGAGTACGGTAAGATGTTTCGTCAAATTCACTATTAAATTGTACTGCAGTTGGATAGGAAGTATAACGAGGCCCAGCTTTGTCATAACGACGAATTAAATCAATATCAAAAGTAGTAGTTTGTTGCATATTTGTCTCAGTAAATGCTTAATTATAAATATTAAAATTTTAAAGCGTTATTCAGTATTAAACATTCAAAATTTAGTATTAAAAATATTATGAACTTAATAAAAATTATTGTTGTATTTAGTATATTGTTATCAGGTTGTGCAAAAATTCCATCTAAATATAAGCCATCCACAGATATAAATGCTCCTCGTTCTGTTATGCCGGGCGGTTCTAATTTCGGATTAACCTATGTTGTAAGACCGACTGATACACTAGATAAGATTGCTAAACACAATGGCATTCCCTATCAAGACCTAGCGCAATGGAATAATATATATCCACCTTATCAAATACTTATAGGGCAGAAATTGATATTACAACCTCCGCAACAATTACCAACTTCGAGTAATATCGCACAATCTATAGTAACACCTGATGTATTAGGTGCTAGAGCATTAAATCCTGAATTACCTCAAAATGGTTGTGAGGTTAGTATAGTTAGAATTAAGTCTTTCTATCACAATAATACCCTTAATAGCTTTTGTGGTTTGTTATCCGCCTGTGTTGGTGCTAGTTATATAATAAAAAATAATTCAGCTCAAGCAAGAGTTGTTGATGTCGTATATGCCAGTGATGAAGAACAACGAGTATTACATCGTGCTTTGAAAATAGAAGGTCAAGCTTTATTTACGGATAAGGTTTATAATGTAGATCAAACCAGAGATTCTTGGAATATTGTTGTAAATGATTGTTTTTGGTAAATTTTAACTACCAACTCTGGTATCATAACATTTTGCACAATATCCATAGATATATAGACAATGATCGGTAATTTCAAAACCATGTTGTTGAGCTATAGTACGTTGATGTTCTTCAATGACATTATCCACAAATTCTATAACTTTGCCACATTTGATGCACAATAAATGATCATGATGATAACCTGCATTTAACTCAAATACAGATGAATTATCATCAAAGTGATGACGAATTACTAGACCAGCAGTTTCAAATTGAGTTAATACTCGATAAATAGTAGCTAAACCAATAACCTCTTCCACATCCAATAATGCTTTATAAATATCTTCAGCACTCATGTGGTGTTGGTTATTAGTTTCTAATAGTTGTAATATTTTTAACCGTGGTAAAGTTGTTTTTAGGCCAACTTTTTTAAGTTCTTCCATATGTTATTTGTGTCAGTTATTAAGCTGATTTTAGTAGGAAAAAAAATATAATGCCAAAGTTTATTTTTATAATTTTTATAGTATCTGGATGCTCAATGCACTTGATAGATATTCAACAAGGCAATGTGGTTACTCAAGAGATGTTAGATCGACTTGAATTAAATATGCCAGCCAAAAAAGTACAGTTTATTATGGGAACTCCTCTCATGATAGACGTATTTCATCAACATCGTTGGGACTATGTGTACACCTTTCAAGAGAGCTATAAAAAACGTGAACAACGTCATATATCTTTATTTTTTGATAAAAACGATTTACTGCAAAGAATGGCAGGAGATATAAAAATTGGTAAGCCTAGCTCAATTAAACCAGCTCCATTACCAGATTTAGATCAAGAACCTATTTTATAATATTCCATAATACTAGTCTCTACAAAAATTTAATCATAGGGACAGGTAGCAAATTTTACATAGTTTATCATCTATGAAGTAATTTGTCATGTAGTATATTGTTATAGCAATTCTTAATTCTACAAGATGAAAAAAAACCATAAATTAATATATTTAGGATGCCGCAGATTATGAGCAACAACCTCAAATGCAACATAGCAAAATCGGAGCAAAAATTATAATGTGGAATTTTTACGGTGGCGTTCATCCTAATGGTTATAAAGACCTGTCGGCTACCAAATCTATAATACCAGCTAAAATTCCGCCATTTTTAGTACTGCCATTGTTACAGCATATAGGTGAACCAACTGAACCGATAGTAAATATTGGCGATAAAGTATTGAAAGGTCAAATTATTGCCCATTGCCATGCTTATAATTGTCGTAAATTAATGACGGTTCCGTTACATGCTTCTAGTTCTGGTACTGTGATTGCGATTGAAGAACGAGCAGTTCCACATCCGTCTGGTTTAACCGCTCCATGTATCATTATTGAAACTGATGGTAAAGATACTTGGACTAAACTAGTTCCTTTGGATGATTATACTTCACTAAGTGCTAGTAAAGTGCGTGATTATATTGCCAGAGCTGGTGTAGTTGGTTTGGGTGGGGCTGGTTTTCCTGCTCATATAAAGCTAAGACCATCTGGTATAGATACCCTGATCATCAACGGTTCTGAGTGCGAGCCTTATATAACCTGTGATGATTGTTTGATGCAGGAACATTCGCATGACATAATTGCTGGAATTAAAGTAATCAGACATGCCTTGGGTGGAACCGAACGTTGTATAATTGCAATCGAAGACAATAAACCAGATGCTTATGAGTCTATCTTAAAAGCTGCGGATGAGCAAATAGAAGTAGTGAAGGTTCCAACTATTTATCCTACTGGCGGTGAACGGCAATTAATATGTGTACTTACTGGCCATAAAATAAAACGAGGACAGTTACCATCCAAGTTTGGAATTGTGGTACATAATGTAGAAACTGCACGAGCCGCCTATCGAGCGGTACAATTAGGCCAGCCCTTAGTATCACGGGTAATTACGGTAACTGGTGGAGCAGTTGAAAATCCGCAAAATTTAGAAGTTTCTTTTGGGACTCCAATGCGATTTTTGATTGATCAATGTGGCCGTAAACCAGAGATAGAAAGATTAATAGTAGGTGGAGCGATGATGGGTTTTGCTCAACCCGATGACGATATGCCAGTGGTTAAAACTACCAACTGTTTAATTGCTTCTCTTGGGGATAGAATTAAAGATAAAGCTCCTCAAATGCCTTGTATCCGTTGTGGTGAATGTGCTAATGTTTGTCCTCTTAACTTATTACCGCAACAACTTTATTGGTATTCTAAGGCTAAAGATTTTAAAAAAATACAGGATTATAAGCTATTTGAGTGCATAGAATGTGGTTGTTGTTCTTATGTTTGCCCAAGTCATATTCCTTTAGTTAGTTATTACCGTTATGCTAAAACTGAAATTAGACGAGGTGAAAATGAGCAGAAAAAAGCTGACCTTGCTAAACAGAGACATGAGTTTCGATCATTTCGACTCCAACGTGAAAAAATAGAGCGACAAGCTAAACATAAAAAAGCTGCTGCTGATAAAAGTAAACAGGATAAAATTAAAGCAGCTTTGGCTAGAGTAAAAGAGAAAAGTTTAAAGTTGGATAAGTTTTAAATATGAATAATTATAGCAATTCTTAATTAAATTCGATATAAATATCAAGCCGTGTAGGGTCGGTGCAATGAAATGAAACCGACCAAACATAAATATAATCAAGAATTTATGTGT
>DAOUSR010000032.1 GCA_030627125.1 Thioploca sp. | reverse complement strand
TTTATGGTTAGAAAATTTTTTATATACTTAATTATTTAGTATTTTACGTTATTTTTGTGGTTTTTGTCTAATATGTCAACTGTACAAAGAGAGCAGTTACTTTAATGTTTGTTTTTTAATTTTTAATTCGTATTACTTTGGCTAAAATACCTTGAAAATGTTGCCACAACAATGAAAATATATGTTTATAATTGTTCTTTTGTTTTTCAGTGACTCTTCCTAGAAGCCAAATTGTTAGCAATGTACCTACAACTACTATAATAGGCTGAGTTTTCGCTGTTTCACTGTCGTATGTTAGTGCTGCAAAAAAATACAATAATGGAAAATGTAGCAAATACAGCACAAAAGTATATGAAGCCATATATTGAATAGGTTTCTTACAAAATAATAGGATTTTTTCAAAACGGTTAGATATGAAATAAAAGCCTATAAAATTAAGAGAAATTAATATCCCAATAATATAGTCACTAAGAAACAACTTAGCGAGGCGTAAGTTGCTATAAAGATTGGCACCTAAAACATATTTTGTGTACTCAAGAACATAGTTCTGTCCAATACTATTCATACGATATTCCAGATAACAAATAATAGATACTAGAAATAATACCCATCCCAAGCTTTCTGATAATTTATTTAACGATACAATTTTGTAAACAACGACTCCCATTAGCCAGACTGGCATAAGAATCAATATTTTAGGACCAATGAATAAACACACTAAAATAACCAAAATCCACTTAATTGGTTTTTTAAGGTAGAAAACCAATGCAAATAAAACATAATACCAAAACTCATAGCCTATTGACCAAAATGGACTGTTTGAAAATGGACGTATGGACGTGAACCATAACTGGTTGACAAAAAATAAGTTGGCAAAGAATCTTATAAAAGGTTGATCAGTTTGATATCGCCAAGTGTCATATGGTTGATAGGCAATTTGTGAACCTAAAAAATCAAAAATAACTGTAAAAATCAATGCAGGTATTACTACTGAATACAATCGAGCAAAACGGTTAATGAAATACTTAGATATTTTATTTTCTTTCGTATTAGCTACATAGGCTATTACAAATCCTGATAAAACAAAGAAAACCATTACTGCATCATTGCTTAAATGAGAAATATGCGATAAACCAGGTAAGCCGCCAGTGAATCTATCCTTATTCGCATGGTAACTGAAAACGACAATAGCAGCGAGAAATCTCACTAGATCTAAATATATTGAAGTAGCTTTATTCATATAAGTATAATTTTAGGGATAGTTCTAAATAAAGTAGTGGTGTATCAATGATTCGGACAGTTTTTAAAAAACAGACTCAAGTTGAAAATTAACTAATTAAAATTTAAGTATTTTATAATTTTATCATAAAAATACTTTAATAACAATTGGTTATAAAAACTGTCCGAACCATTGACTATAAGTGTGCTGAAATAATTGTACAATAAATTGTATTTTAGCCCGACTAATAAGTGGTTGTAATGGTTAAATATGAATTAAGAGCTATTATTTTAAATAATCATGTAATTAAAATTGTAATTTTAGATATTTTTAACAGATAAATTTGTAACTGATTGTTTTTAAAATATACATGATTTTAGTTCTTAATTCACATTTAATATATGACATTTAGCCACACCCATCTATTCTATAAATACGACCAAATTTTAATGCCTAAAATGCCGCATTCCGGTAAATACCATAGCTATACCATGCTCATCCGCAGCAGCAATAGTCTCCTTGTCCCGCATTGAACCACCGGGTTGGATAATCGCAGTGATACCAACACTAGCCGCTGCATCAATACCATCTCTAAATGGGAAGAAAGCATCCGAAGCCATAACTGAACCTTGCACTTCTAATTTTTCATCAGCTGCTTTAATCGCAGCAATCTTAGCACTATACACCCGGCTCATTTGACCAGCTCCAACTCCAATTGTCATACCATCCTTACAATATACAATTGCATTAGATTTCACAAACTTAGCTACTTTCCAAGCAAATAATAAATCCTGTAACTCTTTTTCAGTTGGTTGGCGTTGCGTTACCATCTCTAAATCATTGATTGTAATCATACCAGTATCACGTTGCTGAACTAATAAACCGCCACGAATCCGTTTGAAATCTAAGTCATTTTTATCACTACCCCAGACTCCAGATTCCAATACTCGTACATTCTTCTTAGTTGCTAAAATTGGTTTAGCGTCTTCTGCAATACTAGGGGCAATAATTACTTCTACAAATTGTTGGTCAATTATAGTCTTAGCAACTGTAGCATCTAAAGCACGATTGAAAGCAATTATACCTCCAAAAGCAGAAGTTGGGTCAGTTTTGAAAGCTCTATCATAAGCAATTCCAATATTTTCTCCAATCGCCACTCCACAAGGATTAGCGTGTTTTACAATCACACAACTAGGCTCAGCAAAAGATTTAACACATTCTAACGCTGCATCAGTATCAGCAACATTATTATAGGATAGTTCTTTACCTTGTATTTGTTTAGAATTAGCAACACAAATTAAAGTAGAATTTGGTTCAGTATAAAAAGCTGCTTGTTGATGAGGATTTTCCCCATACCGCATGGTTTGAACTTGTTGATACTGAAGCGAAAGAGTTGGTGGAAAGATATTACCTATACTTCCTAAGTAATTAGCAATTAAACTGTCATAACGGGCAGTATGAGCAAAAACTTTACTAGCAAGAGCAAATCTAGTTGCCTCGGTAACTGCACCATTATTATTAGCGATTTCTTCTAACACACTAGCATAATCTTCAACATCTACCACCACTGTAACCGCTGCATGATTTTTAGCTGCCGAACGTAACATGGCTGGCCCACCTATATCAATATTTTCAATAGCAGTGGCTAAATCACAATCTGGTTTGGCAATTGTCTGTTCAAAAGGATATAAGTTAACCACAAGCAAATCAATCGGTTTAATACTATTTTCCGCCATCACTGTTTCGTCAATGCCACGTCGCCCTAACAAACCACCGTGAACTTTGGGGTGTAGAGTCTTTACCCGACCTGCCATCATCTCTGGAAAACCAGTATAATCAGATACCTCTGTAACTGATATTCCATTATCTGCTAGTAATTTAGCAGTTCCACCGGTGGATAAAATTTCTATACCTCTTTCACTCAAAGTCTTAGCTAAAGAAACAATTCCTGATTTATCAGATACACTTAACAGTGCTCGTTGAATAGTTGACATTATTACCTCAAATTTATATATAATTCATACATTTTATGTAGATATTCTATTCTTTGTCAAGGTATTAGATAAATAAATTTAATAAATTGTTTAATTCGTTGTTATTTACTAAGTTTCTAAAATTGTAAAAAAGTATAGCAAAGCTAGTATAAAATGATTGTAATTAAAGGTAAAGAGAGAAAATATGGCTATGGCCGATCAGAATTGCTGGAATTTGCCCACGAATATACTCAATGCTACCAACGTATTAAATATAAATTATCATTGATGAAACTATAATACTTCAGTTTTTTCACAATTAATATTGCAAATACTATCTTTTTTATGCTAATGTTATTTTGAGTTTTTTAACTTAAATCTGATGTTACACAAAAATTTTATGCGTACCATTCAGTGAAATTTTAATTTCAAAATAGGCTTTTTTATGTTCAATTTCATAACAACAAGATCGATGCTTCTTATATTTAGTTTTTTAAGCTTATCACTGGGAGGAATGGTGGCTTGTGTGGCAACTAATGATACTACTCCTAATAATCCTTGTAGTGTAAATGCCAATCCTTGTAACCCTTGCGCTACGAAGAATCCTTGTGCTGCAAAGAATCCTTGTGCATCTAGTTCCAAAGTAATTACTCGTCCTGCTGGCACTAAGTTAATGGCTGGTGATCAAGCTGAACTGCTTGCAGAAGGTAAAAAAATGTGGGCTAATACCGCTTTAAGTACTAATGGTATGGCTTGTCAAACTTGTCATCAACAGGGTAAAGCTGCTTTTGGTGCAAGTTTCGCTGAACCATATCCACATACCGTGGGAATGGTAAAAGGAAAATTTGGATTAGAACAAGTTGAGTTAGATGAAATGGTTCAATTTTGCATATTAGAACCAATGGCAGGTAAAGCACTAGCGTGGGATTCAAAAGAATTAGCGGCATTGACAGCTTATACTCAAAAATTACAAAATGAATTTAAGTAAAAGTTTAGAATTAATTAAAGTATTCCTGCTCTAATATGTTGTAAATATAATATATTTAGGAGTCCAAAATTTATAACACTAAGTTTGGATTCCTTTCCTACCTAAAAATATATATTTCTACAATCATCTATGATATTCTTATCATCGTATTTCAAATAGCTACACCCTACCAAAAAGGAAATTAAAATTAAGTTATGTACAGACCAGAAATAAAGGTACTTGATTGTACCATTCGAGATGGTGGTTTAATTAATAAATGGCAATTTAGCGATGAGTTAATACGAGCAACATATAAAGCTGTTTGTGAAGCCGGAGTTGATTATATGGAAATCGGCTATAAAGCTTCGCCGGAGTTGTTTGATCCTAAAGAATATGGAAAATGGCGATTTTGTAAAGAAGAAGATGTACGACAAGTATTAGAAGGAATTGAATTAAAAGCTAAATTAGCTTGTATGGTAGATATTGGACGAGTTAGAGAAGAAGATATTTTACCAGTAGAAGACTCTGTATTTGATATGATTAGAGTAGCCAGTTATATCAAAGATGTGGATAAAGGTATCGCTCTTGCCAATCAAATTATGGATAAAGGTTATGAAGTTACACTTAATTTGATGGCAGTTTCAACTAATAGGGAAAAGGATATTGATGAAGCATTGAACCAAATTGATGCAACCGAAATTCCATATGTATATTTAGTTGATTCATTTGGTTCTTTATACTGCGAAGACATTACCTTTTTGGCTAAGAAGTACATAGATGCTTTGCCGGGTAAAACTATTGGTATTCACTGTCATAATAACTGTCAGTTAGCTTTTGGGAATACGGTACAGGCTATTATTGAAGGAGTGAATATACTGGATGCTTCTGTGTATGGTATTGGTAGAGGAGCTGGAAATTGTAATTTGGAACTGTTGGTTGGTTTTCTAAAGAACCCTAAATATCATCTCAGACCGATTTTAAAATTGATTGAAGAACATTTTATTCCATTGCGGAAAGAAATAGAATGGGGCTACATAATTCCAATGATGGTGACCGGAATGTTGAATGAACATCCAAGATCTGCCATAGCAGTTAGGTCTACTCCAGATAAAGATAAATTTGCCGAATTTTATGACAAAATAACTTTGCAAGAAATTGTGGAATAATTAATATATTATTTTTCATTCCAACCAAATTAAGCCTGACCGGTTAGTAAAATCTGTCAGGTTTTTATCGTTTTCAACATAACTTTATTAAAATAAATGGATAAATTATTAATTAACGGCGGCCATCAGCTTAATGGTGAAGTTCGTATTTCTGGGGCTAAAAATGCCGCATTGCCAATATTAACAACAACTTTACTAACTGATGCACCATCTAAAATAACTAACGTTCCTCATTTACAAGATGTCATTACTATGATGAACTTGTTGAGAAAAATGGGAATTACTTTAAATACAGATGATGATTTTAATATTACCGCAGATAGTAGCAAGATAAATTCATTCTCTGCTGACTATGCAATGGTCAAAACCATGCGAGCTTCAATTTTGGTACTGGGGCCTTTATTAGCAAAGTTTGGGCAGGCTCATGTATCACTCCCGGGTGGTTGTGCAATTGGAGCTAGGCCAGTGAATTTGCATATCCAAGGTTTGACCGCAATGGGAGCTAAAATTCAGGTGGAAAATGGCTATATTATTGCTGAAGCTGCCCATTTGCACGGTGCAAATTTATGTATGGATATAGTTACGGTTACTGGCACCGAAAACCTAATGATGGCAGCAGCTTTAGCGGATGGTTTAACCGTAATTGAAAATGCTGCCCGTGAACCAGAAATTGTTGATTTAGCTAATTGTTTGATTGGTATGGGAGCTAAAATTACTGGTGCTGGAACTGGTACTATTCGTATTGAAGGAGTAGAAAAATTATCTGGTTGCAATCACCGAGTATTGCCAGATCGAATTGAGACTGGCACTTACTTAATAGCTGCTGCAATGACTAGTGGAAAGATACGGCTGAACAATACTGATGCCAGCATATTAGATTCAGTATTGCTAAAATTGTTAGAATCTGGGGCAACTATTACGAGAGGCGACGATTGGATAGAACTAGACATGCAAGGTCGACGTCCACGTGCGATAGATATTCACACTGCTCCTTATCCGGCTTTCCCCACTGATATGCAAGCCCAATTTACCGCTTTAAATACTATTGCAGAAGGTGTTGGTATGTTGACGGAAACTATTTTTGAAAACCGTTTCATGCATGTTTCCGAATTGCAACGGATGGGGGCTAAAATTCGCTTGGAGGGCAATACAGCTATCGTTACTGGCATTCCTAAATTACAAGCTGCTCCAGTTATGGCAACTGATTTACGTGCTTCGGCTGGTTTAGTGTTAGCTGGTTTAGTAGCTGAAGGTGATACTGTGATAGATCGTATTTATCATCTTGACCGAGGTTATGAGCAAATTGAAGCTAAATTGACACAATTAGGTGCTAAAATTCAACGAATTTCTGGTTGATAAGTATTTCTCTCTTAATGGGTGTGATTTATAATAATGTTAGAGTTTTAATTGTTTGCAAGTAAATTTACTCATTTAAAAGCTAAAAAAAATGCTTTTTACATTATTATAAATCGGCATCAGTTAAATACTAGCAACTAATTCAGTAGCTAATTCACGAGCTTTAGCATCATCCTCCAAAATAATTTCCAAAGAATTCGAGTCTCTACCAGTTAAACGAGATAATGTTGTTGCAATCACTGTTGGAATCTCAATAAATTTCAATTTTTTCTGCAAAAAAGCTTGGACGGCAATTTCATTGGCAGCATTCAATATTACCGTACTAGTTCCACCAGCTTGCATAGCATCATAAGCCAATTGCAAACAAGGAAAACGCTTAAAATCCATAGCTTCAAAATCTAGCCTAGCCACATCAATTAAATTCAAACGCTTAACTCCAGACTCAATTCTTTTTGGCCACCCTAAAGCATAAGCAATTGGAGTACGCATATCAGGATTGCCTAATTGTGCTAACAGCGAGCCATCAATATATTCTACTAAGGAATGAATTATACTCTGTGGATGCAAAACTACTTCAATATCTTCTGGTTTAGAGTTGAATAGCCAACAAGCTTCAATAACCTCTAAACCCTTATTCATCATTGTAGCCGAGTCAACTGAAATTTTCTGGCCCATACTCCAATTTGGATGGTTGCAAGCCTGAGCAGGAGTAACATTTTGTAATTGGTCAAGAGAAAAAGTACGAAATGGACCACCAGAAGCAGTCAATAGAATTTTACTTACACCTTGTTTTTGAATTCCAGCTTGTTCTGAATTAGGTAAACATTGAAAAATAGCATTATGTTCACTATCAATTGGTAATAATTCAGCATTATTGTGCTTAATAGCATCCATGAATAACTGCCCTGACATCACCAAAGCTTCTTTATTGGCTAACATAACTCGTTTGCCAGCTTGGGCTGCTGCTAAGGTAGGCAGTAAACCAGCACCACCAACTATACCAGCCATAACCATATCTATTTCTACTAAACTTGCTACTTTTGTGAGACCTTCTACCCCACTTAAAACTTGTATCGATGTATTTTTTAAGCGTTGCTCAAGTTGTTCAGCAGCATCTGCATCTGCCATTACTGCATATTTAGGTAACCATTCTAAACAGAGTTGTTCTAATCGTTCTATATTTTTATTTGCAGTTAAAGCAGTTACTTCAATATCATCTTTATGTAGTTTGATAACATCTAAAGTATTAATACCAATAGTACCTGTAGCACCTAAAATAGTTATTTTTTTCAAAGCATTTTTCCTAATTTCTTGTTTTATTGATTATACCTGAATATTTATGAATTCAAAAGAATTTTAAAGTTATTTGGAATTAGAATTTTAATATTTTTGAATATTGCGAAATAATTTTTAATATTGAATTAGATATTTCGCCTAAAAACAACTGAAAGTAATTATAGCGTTTTCCACTTGTATAAAGTCGAAAAAAGAAATATAATTAGACCTATCCAAAGGAAATTAAAAATATGATAAAGTATTAGCATATAAGAATTAAGTTCGACTCTTAAACTAGCAAAAAGATTTAATGTATCAAAAGGATTTTGGTACTGGGCTTAGCAGTGAATCCCTTTCTTAAGATTTGGCATAAGTATTTGTTTAGGGTATAATTTAGAATATTTATTATTTAATAGTGATATAGTGTGGCATATAATTATTACCTAAATACTGATGATAAATCTATAGTATTGATTATCATATATATATTTTTCATGTAAAATTAACTAATTAGTTATTAAAATTATTAATCTTGTTTGTTTTATAATAAAACCTTATAACCTAAAAATGAATTGTATGGTTAATATAACTATTTTCCAAATTAGTATTGAATTGATATTAAAAATATCTATATAAAATATGTTGGAATAACATAATGCCAAGAAAAATGGCTTGACGATTAAATTTTATTTAGCTAAAATACTGTTGCCGGTTATTTAAGTAATTTTTCAATAACTATTAAAAAATATTTACAGAGATTAAATTATGAAATCTAACATTCACCCAGCATACGAAGAAGTTTCTGTAACTTGTAGCTGTGGTAGTATTTTTACGACTCGTTCAACTGTAAAACAAGACCTAACCATTGAAGTTTGTTCAGCTTGTCATCCTTTTTATACTGGTCAGCAGAAAATTGTTGATACAGCTGGAAGAGTGGATAAATTTCGTCGCAAATATGGAGATAGGCAATCAGCAGGCAATAGTGCATAAATTTGTTGGTGTTTCGGGTAAAATCCGAAGCATCAATATGGAGATAATATGGCATCTGAACTATATAATGATGGTAAACATCAATGTATTGGTTTTTGTGATTTAACTTTAAATGGAGGAGTTCAATCCAACCAGTTTCTTATAATTGATGGTAGTCATTGTGCCTTAATTGATCCGGGTGGTGAACTTATTTATAAAGATTTACTGATGTCTTCTAGTGAATATATGCACAGTAAAACTTTGGACTATGTAATTAGCTCACATCAATATCCAGATATTTTATCTTCATTAAGTGAATGGTTGCATGATAGTGATTGTAAAATTATAGTTTCAATTCTTTGGGAACGATTTGTCACAGATTACATGATTGATGATTTTCATGGACGGATTATAGGTATCCCAGATGCTGGAATGAGAATTAAACTAGGTGATTCTGAACTCATAGCTATACCTGCACATTTTTTGCATTCGGACGGCAATTTTCAGTTTTATGACCCAATTAGTAAAATTCTATTTTCTGGAGATATGGGAGCTTCCTTATTTTTACGTTATTCGGAAAATATAAACCAACCAGTTGAAGATTTTGAAGCACATCTATTTAATATAGAAAGCTTTCATCGTCGCTATATGTCATGTAATAAAGTTTGTCGTTACTGGGTTAATATGGTACGGGATTTGGATGTAGAATGGATAGTGCCACATCATGGTCGATGTTTTAAAGGGAAACCAATGATAGCGAAATTTTTAAAATGGATAGAAGAACTACAATGTGGTACCGATTTAGTAAAACAAGATAATTATAAAATTCCATGATTTACTTTGAACTGTAACATAAAAACATTATAAAAATAATTCAATATCTTTGCATTCAAATAATTATGAAATATTTCCCTATCTTTTTTTTATTAACTTTTATTACGGTTTATGCTGATGAAGCTCCTATAGTAAATTTGCATACTAATTTCGGTTTAATAGTCTTAAAATTAAATCCAGATAAAGCTCCAAAAGCAGTAGAAAATTTTCTGAAATATGCCAATAATAATTTTTATGATGATACTATTTTCCATAGAGTAATTAAAAATTATATTATTCAAGCTGGTGGTTATAATAAAGATTACCAGAAAAAAACGTCTCTATACGAGCCTATAGTTAATGAAAGCGACAACTATTTAGAAAATGGCTATGGAACTATTGCAATGGCACGGAATTATCGTGATCCGGATTCAGCAACTTCCCAGTTTTTTATAAATCTAAAAGACAATATTTCCCTTGATTATAATGAGATTATGGAAGAGATGGGTTATACTGTGTTTGGAAAAGTTATTGAAGGAATGGATGTAGTTGAAAAAATCGGTTCTCTTGCAACTGGAGTTAAAGGAACATTAAAAAAGAATGTTCCACAAACTCCTGTTATTATTGAACTAGTAATGATAAAAACTATTATTGGTACAACAGAATTACCTACAATTGTCGAATCAGATATACCAATAGGTGAAATATCTGCAGAATTAGATGAAGCTGCTGATGACGAACTATCAACAACTATACGAGTAAATGAAATTAACACAAATATATCTGATTTGGATAGAACTAAATCTCCTATAGATATTGTAATTGACGATGAAATATTTAATACAGAAAGTAGTAATAAATCTTCCATAGATGATGCCAAGATTGTTGAACCAGAAATTCTTCCTAAACTAGCAATTTTAAATGTCCAAATTCCCACGCCAGAACTTATATCTGAAAAAATATCAATTGTAGGTCCTATTCAAGAACAAATCCCAAAAGAATCTAAAGCTGTGTCTTTACTGGCTCCTGATCTACCATCCAGGCCAGATATACCAGACCCAGTTCCATATTAATGAATTTCACTCAGTGTAATATACTATAATCTAACCATTCTATATTGTCTAATTCATCCATATTACAGAAGTTATATGTTTGATTTAGATAGTTATAATTTCTCAATAAGGAACTTCTATGCAAGTTAAAATACAGACTAATCATGGTGATATTTTAATAGAACTTAATTCTGATAAAGCTCCCCAAACTGTTGAAAATTTCATAAATTATGTAAACGCTGGATTTTACAATGGAACTATATTCCATAGAGTTATTGAAAATTTCATGATTCAAGGTGGTGGTATGGAGCCAGGAATGGATGAAAAAGAAACTAGTCCTCCGATCGAAAACGAGGCTGATAATGGTTTAAGCAATACTATAGGTAGTATCGCAATGGCTCGTACTCCTGCTCCACATTCTGCTTCATCTCAGTTTTTTATTAATACTTCTGATAATGTTTTTTTGAATCACACTGCTAAAACTTCTCAAGGTTGGGGTTATTGCGTATTTGGCAAAGTTATTGAAGGTATGGATGTAGTTGATAAAATTAAAAAAGTATCCACAACTAATGTATCTTCTCATCAAGATGTACCGGCCACTGATGTAATAATTGAAAATGCTGTAGTAGTGTAAATATCTTTAAAATATCTGTCAGGTCTTGAAGACTTGACAGGTTTATCTGCCAACGTTTACTTAATTTTTTTGGAACCTGTTGTTAACCGCAGTGCATTAACCACCACCAACAAAGAACTCAAAGACATGCCAATTGCTGCCATCCAAGGAGCTACCAAACCCATCGCTGCAGCTGGTAAAGCTAACATATTATAACCAATTGCCCAGATTATATTTTGTCGAATAATTTTTAAGGTTTTATGAGCGGTATTTATACCAGTCAGTAAATTTGGTAATTGCTCGGTTAATAAAATCATATCAGCACTGGTGCGAGCTATTTGTGTACCATTTCCCATTGCAATCGATACTTGAGCTTGAGCCAATACTGGAGCATCATTTACTCCGTCGCCTACCATTGCTACTATTGCTCCTTGAGCTTGTAAGGCCTTTACCTGCTGTAATTTTTCTTCTGGAGTAAGGCTTGAACCTATAGTTTCTATTCCAACTTCAGTTGCAACTTTTTGGACAGCCGCAGCATGATCACCACTCAATAAACTAACTGATTTACCTTGGTTTTTTAAAGCCTGAATTAATTCTTTAGCTCCATCTCGAATTTCATCACCCAAAATAAAAGCTCCCATCAATTTTGGAAATTTCATCCCAACCATATCTGATTTCATATTAGCCAATAAAACCAAAGTATTACCATCCTGTTGAAGATTTTGTAATAATTTATCTTCCATACTCAAACCAGTCATTTGTATAATAAAGGTAGGAGTTCCAATAAAATACTGAAAATCATTAATCTGGCCTTGCATACCAGCTCCAGAATGATTAGTTACTTCTTTTACCGCAAATCTGCTAGGTTTAATTTCGGACTTTATAAAAGCTTGAGCAATTGGATGTTCAGAATGACGTTCTAAAGCTGTAGCATACTGTAAACACTTGGTTTCACTAAAATTACCAAAAATATGAGTGGAAAGTAGATGTAAACGACCTTTAGTCAAAGTGCCGGTTTTATCAAATACAAAATGGGTGGCATGAGCTAAACTTTCCAAAGCATGGCCTCTACTAATTAGCAAACCGGCTTGAGTTAGGCTACTAGTAGCAGCAGTAATCGCAGTTGGAGTAGCTAAAGATAATGCACATGGACAGGTTACGACTAGAACTGCAAGCGTTGTGGTTAGCCACATATCTGGGTCGACATTCCACCAATATATTGCCACTCCTACAGCTAACAATAACACGCCCAACACAAACCACGAAGCTACTCGGTCAGCTAATTGAGTAATAGTTGGTTTTTCCGTTTGGGCTCGTTCTAACAAGCGTAAAATATGCGATAATACGGTATCAGTGCCAATTTTATCCACCTGTATTTGCAACGGACTATCAATATTTATCGTGCCAGCAATCACAGTTTGACCAGAATTTTTGGTAATGGGATTGCTTTCACCAGTCAACAGAGATTCATCAACCTTAGATTTACCTGCTACTATAGTTCCATCAGCTGGAATATTTTCCCCAGGCCGAATTAGCAATCTATCTTCTACTTCCAAATCAGCAGCTAAAACTAACTCTTCGGTTCCATCTTTGCCTAAACGAGTTGCCATAGTTGGCACTAAATGTATCAAATTATCTGCTACTCTAGCCCCATGTTGTCTGGCTCGCAACTCAAAATATCTACTAGTCAGTAAAAAGAACACAAACATACTAATGGAATCAAAATAAACTTGGCCATTGTTATACAGAGTTGTATAAACACTACCCAGGAAAGCCAGACTAAGAGCTAATGCTATCGGCACATCCATACCAAATTGACCATGCCTTATATCACGCCAAGCAGTTTTAAAAAATGGTTCAGCACAATAAAATATAATCGGTATGGTTAGAATTAAATTTATCCAATGAAACAAACTTTTAAACTCGGTAGCCATGCCATACCAATCGCCAGCATACAACGCAATTGAAAACATCATTACTTGCATTCCCAACACTCCAGTTACTCCAATCCGCCGTAATTGTTGTTTACGTTCTCGTTCTAAAACTTCTTGTTGCCGAGCTGGATCATAAGGATGGGCAATATAACCAATATTAGTGATAGCTTGTAAAATATTACTTAATTTAAGTACCGAATCATTCCACCGAATTCTGGCCCGATGAGTAGAATAATTAATTTGGACATCAATAATTCCTGTTAATGTTCGCAAATGTCGCTCATTTAACCAAATGCAGGCTGCACAAGTTATGCCTTCTAAAATTAATGAAGCTTCTTTTATATGTTCACCTTCCAACCGAACAAATTTCTGTTGAATTGCTGGATTATCATATATAGTATGTTGCATGAGAGATTCTGGAATCAGTGCTTTGCCGGTCGGAGCATTGTCAGTACGATATTTATAAAAATCCTGTAAATTGGCATCAACAATAGCTTCAGCAACTGCTTGACAACCTATACAACACATTGGTTGGGATTTGCCTTCAATTGTGACTGATAGGTCAATATTATTAGGTATTGGCAAACCACAATGGTAACATTTTGACATATATTTTGGTAGAAAACGGTAAAATAGTAAGTTGGTTATAGTATAATTTCACCTTTAAATGAAAATACAATGGTTCTGATAATTTTTGTAAGTCATATTATGGAATTTCATTCTTATTAAAGTTTGGGAAGCACCTGTGTCAATGGACAGGTCTTTCAAAGGCAATTTTTGTCACTAGAAAAGGTATTCGTAATGGCAAGAAATTTAGTGGCGAAACATATTATATAACTAATTTAAAAATCAGTGCTTATTGAAAGCAATTCGAGGACATCGAAGAAAATAACTTGCATTGGGTTAAAGATGTAATTCTCAATGAAGATAATTATCTGCTGAACCAGCTGCTACAATTAGGAATTGTACGTGATATAGGATTTAATCTTTATGGAAGGTAAAATAGATAAACTTTGGAATATTGTCAATATTAAAAATATCTTTAATTTCAGCTAATTATTTAATATATAACTTATTGTTTTATTATGAATATTTTTACTTTGATGCATCCCTCCTCTTCCATGGATTGAAAGAGGAGATAAAGGGATTAAAACTTAGAAAGTCATGTTAATAGAAGATTTGCTTTCCCGCATTTTCGCAGCTTCTTCTAAAATTTTATTAACTGAACTATTTAAAGGAGCCCAACCATACCAATGCATGTAATCATTACTAGCATGGAAAGCACCTTGGAAAGTCCGTTGGCGATATTTCAACATAATTAAATATAACTCTTGTTCAATATTAGTTTTAGCATCATAATATTGTAATAAATCAGGAGCATATTTCCATTCGTCAGGTTTTTTCAAGAAACCATCTTCATACAAACTTTGTACTACCCTAATAGCTTTAGCAAATTCATGGTCAGCAGCTTTTACAATTGAATCTGAAGCTTTAAAGTGGCTGTCAATAGTACCTTTAGTATGACATTCGCTACAAATTTCTTTCATTTCAGCGCGCAACTCATTGAACTCTTCAACTCCACGAGCAGTTTGACCAAGTAAAACAATTTCAATGAAACGCTCGGTTGGTTGAAAACTAGCGTCTAATATTCCAGCAGCTTGTAAAATTGTTGCACGATCCAATACCCATTTTGGATCATCATCAACATCATCAAAGTTACCAGTAAAGCCAGCGTCTTTTAATATATCAGCCAACTTGGTTAAAGGTTCTTTTAATGATGGAGCAACACCAATCAAAGCTCTAACATTATGTTCACTTGGAACTCGTAAACCTAAGAAACCCCATGAAGTTTTTACAGCATGGTTGCCTTCGCTCATATGGCATTTTTGGCAAGTTGGAGCTCGACCTTTTTCATTTTTATTGCCTTCAATATCCCAAATAATACCATGTTTGGAAGACATGAACATTTCCCACTGAGGATGGTCAAATCCCATATGGCAATTAGAACAAGCTCTAGGATCTTGAGCCTCTGCTTTAGTAAAACTATGGCGAGTGTGACAGTTATCACATTGAGCATTACCATAACGGTATTTAGCAGATTCTTTATGGTTTTCATCAACAACCAATTTGCTTGCTAAACCTTCTCCTTCAACGATAAGGTCTTTTTGACCAATTTTATGACAGCCAGAACAACCACGATAACCTTCTTCAACAATAGAACCGGGTTGACCATGCCAAGCTACTTGAGATTTCATTCCTACCCAACCTAGATTATGTTTACCTTCACGCAATTGATCAACTTGATCTTCATGACATTCTCCACAGGTTTCTGGAGTAGGCATTTCAGCTTTGGCATAATCTTTAGCCGTTTTGTGTCCATCACTGTGACAATCTGTACAACCAACAACATCTATCTTAGACTTAGGATTTGCCATTGGGCTGTTAAGATATTGCTTAACGATACCCGGATTGACATTGATATGGCAACCTATACAGTCATCATTAACTGCTTTTTTGGCCGTAGCATCTTCTGCTTTGTCCGCAAAAGCTACGCCACTAGATAATGCATACGTGAGTATAGCACTAAAGATTAGTGACAACGTTTGCTTAATGTACATAAAAAAATTTCCTTTAATTAAAAATTAAAATAATTGAATATCTTTAATAAAAATCCTTTAAAAACATAAGTTTCAGTAAGAAATTTGGCTTTTAATTTATAAAATATATAGCTATATTTTATATTGGATACTTAATAAAGACATCTACTTATACATCTAAGACATAATAACAAAACTAAGTTAAAAAATACAATTATTTTTGTAAAATTGTCTTTTAAGGATGTTTTTTATCTTCTAAATTTTCTGGAAACTCAGCAAATACGTCATGTACTCGTTGTGATTTCAATAGATAGAGAACTACCATAGCATCAACATATAAAAAAATTAACAGTGCTTCATCAAATGTTTTGATTCCAAGTAATAAATACAAACTGATAATAATGATTTCTAGTATGACACCAGATAATAATAACCAACGTCCTAGTTCCCAAATTCGTTTAATTATTTGAATATAACGACTTTTTGGAACTCGTTTTACCATGCTGATCAAAACGATAAAAGCTGGAATAGCTGGCAATAATAAGAACACAGTAAATTGTTCATGGGCAAATTCTTTTACAGCTGGAATTGTGGAAACCATTGGTAAGATAAAAATGACAATGTATTTAAGCAAATATAGATTGAGAAATATCAATAATGATGGTATTTTCAATACATTATATTCATTGTAATCTTCGAAACTATATTTGAGCATATATAATTTTCCTAGGATTGTTATATTTGAATTTTCTAGAAGTTAATTCAAAAATAGTAATTGCGATGATTTATCCAGTTTTAAAATAAAAAAATTAAAATTGTCTAAATCATTACAACTGCGTGTTAATTTCAATAGTTATCAAAAAATATTGGCAATTTTATAATAAATTTAACACCCTACGTTAAATCCTAAAAATAATATCTGATAAATAACTTAGCACATTAACTCTTACGCCACACCTTCATAACATTAGTCAAGTTATCTATTTTGGATAAAGTTCGGCTTAATTGTTCTAAGTCATTAACTTCTAAAGTAAAATTCATATTGACATGATTATCTTCTTTAAAAGTTTTACTATTAGTAGCAATAATATTGATGTTTTCATTAATAATTATATTGCAAATATCCAGCAATAACCCAGTTCGGTCAAAACCATTAATCTGAATGTTTATTGGATATAAGCAAGCTGCTAAATTATCGGGTCGAGACCATTCGACTTCAATCAAACGTTTATTGCCCTCATCTTGCCAACGTAAAGCATTAGTACAATCACAGCAATGGACAACTATTCCTCGCTCTTTGCTAATATAACCAATGATTGGGTCATAAGGTTCCGGGTTACAACAACGTGCCATTTTAGTGAGCAAACCACCTACTCCTTTAACGTGAACTTCATTTATTGCAGTATCATTTTTAACAACTAATGGAACTCGTGGAGTAGGTAAAACTTCTTCCCTAAACAGATTAGCTATTTGAGCTGTTGAAATATCGCCTTTACTAACCGAAACCAACAAATCATCAATTGATTTAAAGTTTAAATTTCGAGCCAACTTTTCATAATTATGACTTTTAATATTCAAACGGCGTAATACTCGTTCTAACAAACTACGGCCTTCATTAACATGGTGATTATTATCTTGTTTTTTTAGCCATTGCCTTACTCTGGAACGTGCTTTAGAAGTTTTTAAATAGCCAGCTTGCGGAAGTAACCAATCACGACTAGGTTTTTCGATCTTAGAAGATAAAATTTCAACTAAATCACCACTTTTCAAATTATAAGTTAAAGGCACAATCCGATTATTAATTTTAGCCCCTCGACAGCAATGTCCTAGTTCAGTATGAATATGGTAAGCAAAATCTAATGGAGTTACACCTTGAGGTAAATCTATTACTTCACCTTGAGGAGATAATACATAAACTCGATCCTCAAAAATTTCCGATTTAAACCGGTCGATAAAATCACCAGCATCACCATCTTCATCTTTCCACTGCAACATACTCCGCAACCAAGTAATTTTCTGTTCAAAACTAGTATCTTGGTGTTTAATATCTTCTTTATAACGCCAGTGTGAAGCTACTCCTAGTTCAGCATGATGGTGCATTTCAGAGGTGCGAATTTGGACTTCAAAAATTTTCTGATCTGGGCCCATCACAGCTGTATGTAAAGATTGATAATCGTTATTTTTAGGATTGGCAATATAATCATCAAATTCATTCCGCATTGGTTGCCATTTGTTATGGATTATACCCAGTGCCATGTAGCATTCATTTACCGTCTTGACTAAAACTCGCACTGCCCGCACATCGAAAATTTCTTCAAACTCGACTCCTTTGCGTTGCATTTTATGCCAGATGCTATAAATATGCTTAGGTCGACCGGAAATATCTGCTTTAATCCCAATTTTAAGCAATTCTTCATTTAAAATTGTCATTATACGCTGAATATAATTTTCTCGATCTAAACGCTTTTCATCCAGCAGTTTTGCCATCCGTTGGTAAGTTTCTGGTTCTAAGTAACGTAACGATAAATCCTCCAACTCCCATTTAATTTGCCAAATACCAAGTCGGTTTGCAAGAGGAGAAAATAGTTCTAAAGTTTCACGGGCGATGCGTTGTTGTTTTTCTTTAGAGTGATAGCGCAAAGTTCGCATATTATCTAATCGATCGGCCAATTTAATCAACACAACTCTAATATCTTTTGCCATTGCTAACAACATCTTACGCAGACGTTCAGTTTGCTCATTGGTATTGATTTGGGAATTAAGTTCTTCGATCAATTTCATTTTAGCAACTCCATCAACTAGTTGCATTACTGTCGAGCCAAACCGTTTTTTTATTTCATACAAATCTATATTATCAATCGCATCATGCAAAATAGCAGCAATTAAAACATCTGTATCCATGCCTAATTGTGCTAATATATTGGTTACTGTAATTACATGTACTAAATAAGGTTTACCAGCATAAGTGCGAGATTGATGAATTTCTTCAGCCCAATTACAAGCATCAATGAGTGCCTGTTTCTCAGTTTCAGAACGATTTTGAATGATATTTTCCAGCCAACTTTGCAGGTCAAAATCAGTATTGGTTATATTTAAGGAATTTGTAGTACTTACCATAATTAAGACGTATGTAATATTGCATATAGAGCTACTTTTATTTTATAGTATAAGATTAATTACACTATTTTAGCTGATTTTTAATAAAAACTATCAATATTTATACCAGCAAATGAAAAAAATAACTCCTAAAAATCCTAAAGCTCGTAATAATTCGGCTCATGCTTCGTTAAAAAGCTATTTTAACCGTATTTCCAATAGTTTGGAAGATAGACTTAGTGAATATGTGCAAATGAAGAAGTATGTACGTATTTATGAAGAATCTATGAAGTTATTAGAAATCGAAAAAGCTATCAATATAGCAGCTGGAAGCATTTACGAAATTAATGTTGATAAAAAATTAGACGCAGATTCTTTAAAAAATTTAATGCGATCTTTGGACGATAAAAATAAGACGTTAAGAAGTTTTATAAAAGGCAAACCACAGTCATTGCAACTAAAACTACTAAGTCAAGTTTCTAAAAATATTATTATAACTATTAATCATTTAGTCCTAATTAATAAACATATTGCCAGAATTAATGATGTAATTCCGATTGTAAAGATTTTGTTAAAATTGCAAGATAAAGAAGATAATTTTGAAAATGATCCTATTTTACTTGGAATCAGTGATGTATTATCTGTCAGTGTTGACGAACCAAATTTAACTAATTTAAAATCTATACTAGCTAAAGAAAATGTTAATTTATTTCAACAGGATGCCAAGCTAAATTTTGAACAAATTAATGATGTAAGTGATAAATTAATTGGTTTATTAAATGATAAATTGTTATTGATAATTGGTATTTCTGAATTCTTAATTGCTGGTGTTGAAGATGATGGAGCAAATGATACCATAGCAGAACATAGAATTCCAGATGAGTTAATGGTCTTATTTTTAGCTTCAGCAGTTTTAGATATTATTTATCGAATTAAAGAAATACGTAAAAGTATTAAAACTATTTTAGGTAGTATTAAACTATTTTTACAAATTATTAATAGTGACAGATTAACTGTTCAATATCAAAATTTATTAAAAAAAGGCGATGATAATAGCATACATGAATTGCTTTCAAATACTACTCCTAACTCTCTACAAAGAATTAAAAAAGCTATTATCGAAATTAATCCAGGTTTAGATGCTCTTGAACTTAAATTAAAGATAGACACTCTTGATTTAGATATGATAATTAAAATTGCCTATAGTTTAATTTACGAAAAAGCTAATCGAATTTGGGAAAACCCTTATGATTAATTTTTTAAAATTCAAAATATCCAAGTTGAGCTGCACTTTTTCCACAAATTTCTTGGATAATTTTGGTTTCATTATCTGCAAGTGAATGGTGTTTAATTTGAGAGGGTTTAATAGGATGAATAAGCTCTAATGGTGTAGATACTTGGTTTAAAATGGTGGTTATCATTTCTATGGGATTAGTAACTAATTCTTCATAACGAATGATGGTAATACATTGTTGGTTTTTAAGTAGCCAATCCGCTAAATACTTCCACAGCAAAGCTCTCTTTAACCTAATATCCGTAGTTTTAGCTATTACCTGTAAACGTTCCTGCTGCCAAATAGTAAGCAGTGGATCATCAACGTAACCCACAACAAAATTAGTAACATCTGCAGTTTTGAGATGAGGAAAGCTCAATTTCCAAGAAGCTATGGTATCTAATGGATGACGTATATTAGCAATAATAGTTGCTTGAGGAAAGACCTTTCGCAATTGTGGTAATCTTGCCATATAACCAAGTGTATTCTTAGTCCCTAGTAAAAAATCTGGTCGGCTAAATGTAGGTTGATAAGTAGTGTATTTATCAATAATAACTGTATTTTCAATTACTTGTCCATCTTTGAGTTTATTTTCAATAGCTTTACCAGCTAATATATCTATTCGTAATTGTTGATAAAGATGTACGACTTCCCAAGGTAATTCTTGGTTTAGACGCTTAAACATTTGCTTGGGTTCATTGATAATAATACAATTTTTAATACTATGTAATAAACGGCATAGATAACTAGTACCACTACGCGGAATTCCGGTAATTAGTATTTCTGGGGGAGTATTCATTTAATGATAGTTCCACATAAATAGGTAATCCATTGCCAAATTTAAAATCATTGTGCGTAACATCGGTTATATAACAATTCTTAATTATGAATTATGAATTCTTAATTAACTTCAATATAAATATCAGTCATTTAATTCGTATCAACATATTATATGCAATTGGGAAATGTTATAAATTTTCTCGTTTACAAGTTGAAACAGCTAGTTTATCCTTTGAACTATTAGAAACATTTGCAATTTTACTATCAGTTTCAGGCAAATAATGGGATGGTTGATAGTCGTAAGGAGTTTGAGGACTACCATTAATTTTTTGGACTATAAAACTACTATCCCTCATACTACAAGGTTTCTTCATCAAATCACTAGCTTCCACAACTGCATTTGGTAAAACTACTAAAAAACCTTCCATATTTATATCTACAGATTCAATATTTATTTCACCATCCAAACCCAAATTTGACGAAGCACTTATCAAACTATCTGGGGAAGTGATGAACTGTTCGGATTTGATATTGATATTACCGCCATGACCTCCATTTGCTTGAGCGATAATTTTACCTTGGTTCAAAACAGTAAATTGTGGATTGGCAATATTAATATTACCACCATTACCAGTACCATTTTTTACACTAGTGGAAATCTGTCCACCGTCGGAATATAATAAATTATTAATCTTAATGTCAATATTGCCACCAATGGCATTCTCTGTTTCGGTTGTTATTTTATTATTGTTTCCCAAAACCATTTGATTGGCTTTTATATTAATATTAC
>DAOUSR010000228.1 GCA_030627125.1 Thioploca sp. | reverse complement strand
TAATTAAATTTATGTGTATACGTAAAGCTATATATAACAATAGTTAAGTCTATAACTTTATGTTTGCAAAATATTTTTAATGCGGTCGCCCTGAGAAGCTTAGTGCTTAACATCAGTAATATAAGAAAAATATGATATACTAAAAATAAAAAAATCACAGGAATTTATTTAATGAATAATTTAGCCATAAAAAGTTTTCGGATTAAAAATTTTAAAGCTATTCAAGATAGTAGCATAGTTGAACTGGTACCATTGACAGTATTCATAGGTAATAATGGTTCTGGAAAAAGCAGTTTTATTGAAGGCTTAGAAACTTATCAAACAATTATTAAACATGGTTTAGATACTGCTATGAGTAAGTGGCGGGGATTTGAACATTTGCGTAATAAAATGAATTCTTATGAATTAGTAACATCTGAAGATGGAGCTTATGAATCTAATCCGATGACGTTTGAATTATGCAGACAGATGAATGATTCAATGTTTTGTGCGAATATGGCAGTGACACTTGATGAAAAAAAAGAACTTTTGATTCAAAATGAAAAATTGGCTTTTAGCAATATATTAATGGTTGAACGTAAAGCTAATAATGCTTTTTATTTCCCTGAAGTAGATTCTTTTGATTTTTCTGCACCAGCAAGCAATGAATTCTCTATATTATCCAAAGCAAATTCGGCGTTATGGGCAGCTTTATCCAGATATATCAGAAGTATGGGAAATTCTTTTTCTACGACTATGTTAATGCAATGGTTGGATGAGGTTAATAAAAATAAAAAGTTTTGGGATAGCTTTGACTGGCAATTTATATCATTGAATCCAGACAATATGTTAGCACCAATTAGACAAAAACGGGTTAGTAGAGAAGTACAATTAAATAAAGATGGTTCTAATATAGCTAAATATTTGTTAAGTATTCGGAAGTTAAACCCAGTGGTGTTTAATGGAATCTTAGAAACGTTACAACATATATTGCCATATGCTCAGAATCTGCAAGTCGTATTAAGTACTGAATTAGAACGTAATGTTTATATTGAATTAACGGAAGGCGAATGTCAAATTGCTGATTGGCTGTTATCCACTGGTACTTTACGAATTGTAGCTTTATTGGCATTATTACAACATCCAAATCCGCCACCGTTAATCGTTATTGAAGAAATTGAAAATGGTTTAGACCCACGCACGATTCACTTAATGGTAGAAGAAATTTGCAAAATTGTAGAATCAGGCAAAACTCAAATAATTTTAACCACTCATTCTCCTTATTTTTTGGATCTATTGCGACCAGAACAAGTGGTATTAGTAGAACGAAATGTAAGCGGACAACCAACTTTTAACAAGGTAAATGAGTATAGTAAGTTGGAAAAATGGGCTAAAAATTTTATGCCAGTTAGCATGGAATATTGATACTTTAAAATTATTTTATAGATAAATACTTATCTGGCTAATTATTTATGTAAGATATAGTAATTCCCAATTGAATGGATTATATCAATCTAATAACTTGATATTTATATCGAATTTCATTAAGAATTGCTATATACCATAATCACATTAAGGACAACTATGAAGTTATTTATTGGCTGTTTGCTTATTAGTATTACGTGGGGATGTAGTACCATTGACAAGTCTTTACCAGACTATCGCACTGATTATAAAGAAAGTAAGATAACTCAACCATTAGAAGTACCACCAAATTTGCTTGATTCAACTTTAACTGAAGAGCAGATGGTTTTGCCAACGGCTCCAGAAGTAACAAATTTTTCTGATTACGATACTAAATCTGAAAACATTGAAGATACAGATATCATTCAAGTTAATGCCGAGCAAGTTTTACCAACTTCAGCAACAGTACAAATCAAACGCAAAGGTAATTCGCGTTGGTTAGTATTTCAAGATGAACCTGCTATTGTTTGGCTTAAAGTCAAGCAATTTTGGTTAGAAAGTGGTTTTAAATTAAAGCTTGACGATCCAACCATTGGCATCATGGAAACTGAATGGAAAGAGAATCGGGCAGATATTCCACAAGACACTATTCGTAAGTATTTCGGTAAATTTATTGATACATTTTATTCAGCTTCTACTCGTGATAAATTTAGAGTTAGGATAGAACAGAACGGTGATACAACTGAGCTTTATCTTACTCATAAAGGAGTGGAAGAAGTAGAACGAGGAGAAGTATTAATTTGGCAAAATCGCCCCTCTGATCCAGAACTCGAAATTGAAATACTTAAACGTCTCTTTGTATTTACCGGAGTAGAACAAAAACCAGCAGAAACTTTATTGGTTGCTGAAAAAGAAGGAATAGAAGTTATAGAAACAGTGGTTGAAAAAGTTGAATTTGCTAAATTAACGACAGGAGAAACTGGGCAACCTAATTTAATAATTAAAGAAAATTTTGCTCAAGCATGGCGACGAGTTGGATTAGCCTTAGATAGGTTAGCTTTTACTGTAGAAGATCGTGATCGAACAAATGGTGTGTATTTTATCCGTTATATTCACACTAAAATTGAGAAAGGTTTTTTTGCTGGCTGGTTTAGTAAGGATAAAACGGAACAAGAAATGGAATATATTATTAACCTATTGGACGAATCAACAATGACTAGAGTTGTAATACTAGATAAGAATAATAAACCGGTATCTGATGAAGCCAGCCAAAGAATTTTAACGTTGATATATGAGTCAATTATTGAGCATTACACCAGTTAAATTTGATAAAAAACTATTCTCCTTAATATATGAAATAAGGTTAAGTTATAATCCAACTTAACAGTCTGGTTATGCTTCACCCAATCGTTCAGGTCAAATTTCCAAAATAATGAATACAATACTTGCAGATGAAAACATTCCTCTGGTTCAGACTGCTTTTAGTAGTTTTGGCAAAGTCAATACTGTTAATGGACGCAACTTGATTAATGCCGATTTAGCTCAAGTAAATATCTTATTAGTACGTTCTGTTACTCAAGTAAACGCTAAATTATTAGCAAATAGTTCGGTAAATTTTGTAGGTACAGCCACTATAGGTTTTGACCATATTGATTTAGATTATTTAACCCAACATAATATTGGTTTTGCTAATGCTCCCGGTAGCAACGCTACTGCAGCCGCAGAATATGTTGTAAGTGCATTATTAGTATTAGCCGAAAGACAAAATTTTAAACTCAGAGACAAAACTGTAGGGATTATTGGTTGCGGCAACGTTGGTTCTAGAGTATTACAAAAATTAACCGCATTAGGAATGCAATGTATTGTCCATGATCCATTGATACAAAACGCTAACTATGTTGATCTGGATACTGTGCTGACAGCAGATATTATTACTTTACATATACCATTAGAAAAAAATGGAAACCACCCTACTTACCATTTAGTTGACAATAAGTTTTTAGCTAAATTAAAAAATGATGCAATTTTAATTAATACTTCACGGGGAATGGTTATAAATGAAGCTGTTTTATCAAGAACATTGCTATCTCGGCCAGATATAACTGTGGTATTAGATGTATGGAAAAATGAGCCTAATATTAACAAGTTATTACTCCAGCAAGTAGCTTTAGCAACTCCACATATTGCTGGTTATAGTCTGGATGGTAAGATTCGAGGCACCGAAATGTTGTATACAAAAATATGCGATTATTTTCAACAAGTTTCTAATTGGCAGCCTCAAATTCCGCCTCCACCAGTCAATCAGTTATCATTTTCCAACACAATAGATGATAGTGTTGCTATACATACCGCAGTTATGGCATGTTATGATATCCGAAGAGATGATTCTGCTTTACACCAGATAGCAACTAATTTCGATAGTTTAAGAAAAAATTATCCACTACGGCGGGAATTTAATCAGCTTACAATTCAGCTTCCACCAGAAAAATCAACATTAGCAGAAAGTTTGCGAGGTTTAGGATTTGAAATTACTATAATAGAATGATATTACGCAAAAAACTTGTAAATATGGCAACCACGTAATGGTTTGTAGGGGTAATCCCTTGTGGTTACCCTGCCTTTGAATCAAGTGCAACCACGTAATGGTTTGTGGAATAGTGCAACCACGTAATGGTTTGTGGAATAGGGCAACCACGTAATGGTTTGTGGAATAGGGCAACCACGTAATGGTTTGTGGAATAGGGCAACCACGT
>DAOUSR010000255.1 GCA_030627125.1 Thioploca sp. | reverse complement strand
CTTAATTCTTAACGAAATTCGATATAAATATTCATTTGTTAATTTGTATTTATATATATTCAATTGGGAAACGTTATAGTTGAAAATTCTAACCAATTTTAGATTTTCAACTATACCAAATCAGAGTTCTATAACTTCGTAATCGTGAGTAATTTCAGCTGCTTTACCCAACATGGCAGATACAGAACAATATTTTTCCGCCGACAAATCAACCGCTCGTTTTACATTATTTTCCTTCAGACCACGCCCAGTCACAATAAAATGGACATGAATTTTAGTAAAAATTTTTGGATGGTCATCTCCACGTTCTCCTTCAACTTCAATAACACAATCGGTAACATCCTGACGTTGTTTTCTAAGGATACTCAATACATCCATTGCCGTACAGCCACCAAGCCCCATTAACAACAGTTCCATAGGCCGCACTCCTAAATTACGTCCTCCAATAATTTCGGCTCCATCTATAACCACCCCATGACCACTATCGGATTCAGCAATAAGGCACACATTTTCTACCAATTTGATCCTAGTTTTCATTTTTATCCTTTAATATTTATATTTTACCAAACAACCATAAGATTCTGTTTCTGCTTTACTAATATCTTTATTGGCTAACGATTCATCTAAAACTATTTCGATATAATTAATTACTTCGACCTTATCTCCTTCTGGATTGTTATCAAATGCACCTTGATAAATTAAAATTCCACTAGGATTAATAACATACATTTGTGGAGTGGTTTTAACGTGAAAAAGTTTACCAACTTCACCAGTAAAATCTCCAAGCAGACGGTAAGATAACGAGTTTACATCTCTCCATCTTTTGTTATCTTCTTGATTCATATAGTAAGAACTATTAATAGCTAACCAAATAATTTCTTTGCCAATATATTTTTTTTGCAGATTTTGCATAGACTTGTTTTGATAATGCTGCTGAACCCGTCGGCAATCAGGATTAAACCATTCCAATACTATGTGTTTCCCTTTAAAATCATGCAAACTAATAGATTCTCCGCCAGTGTCGATTAAAGTAAAATCAGGAGCAAGTTTACCTAACATATTTGGTATTGGTGGAATTATAGAACTAGTAATAGTTACTTCTGCATTTGCTAGAGATATGGTTAATAAAAATAGATAAAAGAAATTACACATCGCCTTTAAAACCCATGTTAGTTAGATGAAAGGTTATATGGCAACGTTTGAAAATAGCCATATTTCATGTTAATATAATTGATAATTATACTAATTTTAAGGAAAAAAAATGAATAAGTCAATGCAAGCCTCAAACCAAGTACATATTATATGAAAACTATTCTTGTTGTTGGTGGTGCTGGCTATATTGGTTCTCACGCTGTAAAGATGTTACTAGCTAATGGTTATAATGTAGTTACTTTAGATAATCTGTCTGGTGGCTATCGAGATGCAGTTGTGGGAGGCGATTTTGTGCTGGGTGATATTGCTGATCCAAATTGCTTAAAAGAGTTATTCACCGATTATAATTTTGCCGGAGTGATGCACTTTGCCTCATTTATTCAAGTGGGAGAATCGGTACAAAATCCGGGCAAATATTATCAAAATAATGTTGCAGCTACTTTAAATTTATTAGATGCAATGGTGGCTCATCAAGTTAAAACATTTATTTTTTCTTCAACGGCAGCTATCTTTGGTGAACCACGATATGTTCCAATTGATGAACAACATCCTAAACAACCTATAAATCCTTATGGATCAAGCAAGTTGATGATTGAACAAATTCTAGCTGATTATGATCATGCTTATGGATTAAAGTCAATTTGTTTGCGGTATTTTAATGCGGCTGGTGCTGACCCAGAAGGTCAACTTGGTGAACGTCATGAACCGGAAACTCATTTAATTCCATTGGTTTTACAAGCTGCTTCTGGAAAAAGAGAGTTCATTAGTGTGTATGGACAAGATTATGATACGCCTGATGGTACTTGTATCCGGGATTATATTCATATCAATGATTTATGTCGGGCTCATTTATTAGCCTTGGAACATTTATTCAATGGTGCAGATAGTAATGTTTATAATTTGGGCAATGGAGAGGGATTTTCTGTTAAACAGGTAATTGAAGTTTCTGAAGAGGTAACTGGAAAGAGTATTCCTGTCAAAATAGTAGAACGTCGGGCCGGTGATCCTGCTCGGTTGGTAGCCGATTCTCAACAAGCTCAGGCCGCATTAAATTGGCAGGCTCAATATGTTGATTTGGCTACTATTATAGCTCATGCTTGGCAATGGGAAACCCGTTGATTTATAGCTAATCCCATCCCTAGTAAAGAGGGATTAAAAGAGGGATTAGTGGAGGTTGAGAAGAAATCCACGTAACATTAATTATTTAATCTAATACAAATAGTTATGTAGGGCAATCCTTTGCCCCAATTATTCTACTCAAGAATCTGAATACTAAATATACCTTTACCCT
>DAOUSR010000214.1 GCA_030627125.1 Thioploca sp. | reverse complement strand
TTTTTGGAAATTCAATTTTAACACAACCATCTTTTTAACTATTTACACATTTTTTATCTGAGTTTTTGGCGAAGGTATTGTAATTAAGGAGATATTTATGTTCACTAATTGGCCAATTGGCATTTATGTTTTAAACAATTTATTAAGATTTAGTGTTGGTATATTGTTAATGGCGATGTTATCCGTTGTATCGGCGGATGTTCGTTTGATTAATTTAAGTACTCGCGCACCTATTCAAGGTGGTGCTAATGATGTGATTGCTGGTTTTATTATTGAAGGTACTGGCAGTCAAACTGTCTTTATTAAAGGCATCGGTATGGAAGCTGGTGTTGATCCTAAATTGACGTTAAAAACTTTCCCTGATAATAACTTGGTCACAGAAAACGATAATTGGCAACAAAGTTCTTATGCTAGTGAGCTTGCAAATTATGGTTTGAATAACCCAACTGATGCTGGTTTATGGGTGAATTTAACTGCTGGTGCTTATACAGTTACTTTGAGTTCGGTAGGTCGTAAAGGACTGGGACGGGTTGGTGTTACTTCTATTGATTCAACAGGTACGGCTAAACTTATCAATATTAGTACTCGTGCTCCTATTGAAGGTGGTGCTAATGACGTAATTGCTGGTCTTATTATTGATGGTATTGGTACTCAAACTGTCCTTTTTAAAGGGATTGGTATGGAAGCTGGGGTTAATCCAAAATTGACATTAAAGAGTTATCCAAGTAATAAGTTAGTAGCTAGTAATGATGACTGGCAGCAAAGTCCTGACTATTATAATATTGCTAATTATGGTTTAGAAAATTTAACTGATGCTGGTTTGTGGGTAGATTTATCTGCTGGTGCTTATACTGTAACGCTGAGTTCTGTTGGTACTAAAGGAGTTGGCCGTATTGGTGTGAATGCTATTAATAATAATATTATTCCACGACCAGATGATACAAATGGTTCTAACAACACCATTACTTTGAAAAAACCACAAGTTAAATTTTCTCCAACAGATTTTTTAAATTTTGGCAAAGTAAGCCTAGGTACAACTGTTAAGAAAGAAATTGCTATTATGGAAACTGGTAATGCTGATTTAGAGGTTAGTTATTTTAACATTTCTGGTCTACATGCAAGTCATTTTGAAGTAATGTTGCCACATTCTATCAACATTTCTGATGGAGGTGCTATACAAAGAATGACTATAGCATGTACTCCTTCAGTTACTGGAGTGCGTAAAGCTACTTTGGAACTTTATACAAATGCTCTTGATAATGAATATCCAACTTTTGCGTTGAAGTGTGAGGGTGTTCAAGATGTGGTTTGCCCTATTGATTTTATGCCAACCAACCGAAATGATAATGTTATAAGTTCATTAGGATATGGTTATGATAACCAACGTGATATTTTTAAACCGCAAAGCTGTATGAATGGTACAACTAGAGAAGTTGGTCATACAGAAACTGATATTGCTTTTTCATTGATAAGTAATTATGAAGAACTGAAACGTCATTTAGATATTGAAGTAAATTTAAAGATTAAAGTTGGTTTTTTTAAACTTACTTCAGAAACTAAATTTGCTACAGATCACAGAGAAACTAGCTTATCACGAACTCTTTTTTATAAGTTTGAAGTTAAATTGCCTAACAGAGAATTTAGTAACACTGGCTTAAATACGTTTGGTCAATCTAGGTTTGATGATAGTAATTCATGCTTTAGAAGTGCTTGTGGTGATCAGTTTGTATATCAGACTACACAAGGTGGTAAATTATATTTTGCTTTGAAATTTGATTTTACAAATGAAGAAAGTAAAAAAGAATTTTCATCGAAATTAAGTGCTGGTTATAGTAACAAACTCAGTGGTTCTTCATATAAAATTGATGTTGCAGTGAATAAAACTTCTGATTTTGTGAAAGAAAATGGTGAATTAACTGTATCAGCTTTACAGATTGGTGGTAATGCAACAAAGCTTAGTGAAATATTTGGTTCTCAAAATGGTATATCCCCATTTCTTACATGCAAACTAACAGCTATTGATAAATGTTTAGAAATCATGCAAAACGTAGCAAACTATGCTATTAATGAATTTTCTCCAAATATTAACAGTAATAATGCAAAAATTAATAGTTATGAGACAGTTTCTTACTTAAATGCTGGTATACCTGTTGTCATAGAACCTATTAATCCAGGTATTATTACTGCTCGTAAAGACCTTGCTTATAAATTTGAATGGCAATATGGCAATTTGTTGTTGACAAGAAGTTGGCTTGATGATTATGGTACAACATTTACGTCAGAAGAACTTCAATATCTTCGTAATATTGAGAAAGCTTTAGATACTAATCTTGATATTTTGCGTGACGCTGGTATGTGGTGTTTTAGTGACTTGTCTGTCTGTTTAGATAAAAAGCAAGAAGCATTTAATAGCTTGCATTACTATAACAAGGATTGGTTACTTGGAATTAAGGTAGTTCCGCCTGTTATTGAAGAGTATAGTGATGAGAATAGTTTTACAATCAATTTTAAAGTTGATAATGGTTATAAACCACATACTCGTTCGACAGATGGAGCAGTATGTCTGCCTGATAATTGTGAAGTAGATTATAGTCGAACTAAAACTAATTCAAAAGGTCCATTAGGTAATGCGGGTGGTCCTGGATATGGGATTGATGTTTCACTTTTAAGAACTAATTGTAGTGGTTCTGCATCAAACACTATTGAAGGTAGATGCCTTAAAAGTATAATCTCTGTATGTTCAGAAAGACACTATGGGCATACTGGTTATTATGGAGGAACACATACTATTTATGGTAAATGTACTAATACTATAGCAGAATCTTATCTTTATGTTCCTCCTATACCTTAGATAATCGTCAGAATCAGAATTTACAAAATTTAAAAATTAGCAGAATAAAAAAATATTAATGCTAACGTAGTTATTCTGAAAATCCTATAATTCTGTGAATTCTGATTCTAACAAAAGTAACTTGCGTCCCATACACCTTACACAATTAAACGTTGGATGACGTATCACCATACAAACTAATATGTCTACATCACTCGAACACCGCCAACATGGCTACGACTTACTGACCGGTAATGGACTGGAAATAGGTGCATTTAACCAACCAGCCATAATTCCAAAACATTGTAAAATAGAATATTGTGATGCTCAATCACGGGAAGATGCTGCTAAATGCTTTCCAGAATTAGAAGTCAACAATCTCATAGAAGTTGAACATATTTGTGATCTTGATAAAAAAGGTTTGTCTTTATTTGAAGATAAACAATTTGATTTTGTGATCATGAATCATGTCATTGAACATGTTGCTAACCCGATAAAAGTTATAGAAGAAATATTCAGAATTACCAAATCTTACGCTGTTATTTCTGCACCAGATAAAAATTTTACTTTCGATAAACCTAGAGATTTAACCTTATTTTCTCATCTTGAACAAGAATACGACAATCAAGTAACAGAAGTAACAGACGAACATTATGTGGATTTTTTTGGGGCTGTTCATCCGCATATATTGAAACTAACTGGCGATAAACTACAGTTTCATATTAATAACGTTAAAAAAAGGCGAGAACATGCTCATGTTTGGGATTCAAATAGCTTTGCCGAATTTATGTCAACAACAATTAATCTGTTAGGAATAAACGCTACTTGCGAATTTGTTAGCATAGGAAATGAGAATAACATAGAATATTTTTCAGTTTGGAAAATTATATCGTGAATACTAACCACAATACTCAAGAAAAATCATATCCTCTAATTGCTATTGTTACCGGATTAGAACATTCAGGAACAACCTATTTATCTAGGTTAATAACGAGTCATCCTAAAGTTGATTCTGGCTTCGAGTGTGGTGTATTACTTGCTGATTCTCCTAAAAACTTTGTAAATATCCAACCTTTTTATGATTGGATGCAAGCCGAAATAAGGAAAGGACATTGGGGAATAGAAGATATGACCCAAGTATGTTTAGCTGAAGATTGGGAAGATATGTATCGTAATATAATACAATATTCCCCTATTTTTAAAGATAAATCAAGCTATATTTTAGATAAGACTCCTGGATATATGCCAAAATTGGATCAGGTCTTGGAAAAAGTTTCAGCTCCATGTTTGGTAATCAAAAAGGGCATTCTTTTTCAATATCTTTCCTTTAAAAAAAGAGGGCTGTCCTTACAACAATTTATTTCTCGCTACAGTTATTATATGGATGGATTATCTAAGGCTTTAGAAAAATTTAATGATAGAATTTACCTTGTTGAATATGAAGAGCTATACTCTAACACTACAAACAACATAACTGATATTTTTGAGTTTATTGATTTAGATATTGGAGAAATTTATTTAAAATCTTCCGTAGAAAAATTCAATTTATTTAGGGAAAATATCAAAATTGACCCATTTCCACGTAATTTTAAATACGATGAAGCAGTAAAAAAGATCAAAGAACTTACTGAAGAAGAAAGTACCATATTAAAACAACTAGAAGAAAAATATTTATAAAAAGTTATAATGCAAATTGGGTTAGTTTATAGAGCGTAGCGAAGTAACCCAATAATCAATTATGGTAATATTTATTTGAGTACGTTGCTTAACAAGTAATTTAGCCAAATTTTCAATACATCTAATTGATATTAAATATAAAATCCTTAACTTAATGGCACTAATTTCCTACCTGCAATACGCATCCAATCATTTCGTTCTACTGTTTCTCCTATCTCAAAACTCACTACCGTACACTTTTGAAATATCCTATTGAAAAAATATAATAAGATGATATTATTTAGTATTTTTATATTAAAATGACAGATTCTATTAAAATTT
>DAOUSR010000028.1 GCA_030627125.1 Thioploca sp. | reverse complement strand
GAGAGGGTGAATCTACCAAAGAACTAAGAGAGAATTCTCAGTTCGCTTTATACAACCCAAATTGACTTGGTTCTCGCCAATTAAGTTAAGGTTGTAAATCTCAGGTTTTACCAGTATGATTTTATATACTGAACCACATACCTGCAACTTGAACTAAAGTCCTTTGACTCTAGCTGTTGGCTATCATATTGAAACATTTCTTATTTGTCAAGATAAATATTTTACTTTATCATTTGAAACTAACTTTTATTAAAGTTTATTAACTTTTTTTAGCAAAATGTTTACTATACATAAACCCTACAATTTTTTAAATTAATATTGTCATCATGGAAACTGTGAATTTACTTGCTGTTATTGCAATTTTTTTCTACATCTTAGCCTCATTTATCAAAATTTATCAAGTTGCATATAAAAATGTTTTATTATTATTAGGAGGATTAGCTGTTATTTTTCATGCCTTAGTATTACAACAAAGCATGATAACACCACTCGGTTTAAATTTAGGCATTTTTAATGCTGCTTCCATGATGGCATGGGTTATTGCGTTGTTATTATTATTGAGTATTCCGCGCCAACCAGTAGCAAATTTAGTCGTCATAGTATTTCCGATAGCAGCATTTACTATAGGTTTAGAAAGTTATTTTCCTACGGAAAGAATTTTGTCTTCTGATACTCAATTTGGAGTAACTGTACATGTATTGCTGTCGGTAATTGCTTACAGTTTATTAACAATTTCTGCTATCCAAGCTTTATTTTTAGCATTACAAGATTATCTCCTGCATCATAAACACCCAGGTTGGGTACTCCAAAAATTACCACCATTACAGGTTATGGAAACTTTACTATTTCAAATGATTGGTATTGGTTTCATACTATTAAGTTTAAGTTTATTAAGTGGAATATTTTTTTTACAAGATATTTTAGCTCAACATTTAGTTCACAAAACCTTCTTATCAATATCTGCTTGGGTTGTATTTGCAATATTATTGTGGGGACATTGGCGTTATGGTTGGCGAGGTAAAGTTGCAATACGTTGGACTATCAGTGGTTTTGTAGTATTAATGTTAGCCTATTTTGGCAGTAAAATGGTATTGGAATTGATTTTAAATAATGGCTACTAATTTTGAAAATAGTTGGCAAGCTTTGTTCACTCCAGAGGGAGCGGCTAGTTATTTTACCGGTGAGTATCCTAAAATACAGCTTGTGTTTGACAAATATAATGATGTTAATTCCTTATGGCTAGCAGAATTATCCCGTTTAATTTATCGTAAGAATTCTGCTATTAGGACAAAAATTTTAAATTCCTTTCAGCTCCAAGAAACTCGGTTTTTTAGTCACTCTAATACGCAATGTGCGGTAATTGAAGCTCCTACTTTTGCAGTCTTAGTATTTCGAGGTAGTCATGAATTTCAAGATTGGTTATCTAATTTAGGTACTGTACTAACTAAATGGCCTAAAGGTGGGATGGTACATTGGGGATTTAAAGAGGCTCTGGAAAAAGTTTGGGCTGATGTAGCAAATTATTTGGATACTCTTCACGTTCCTATTTTCTATACTGGGCATAGTTTGGGAGCGGCTTTGGCGGTTTTAGCAGCTTCGAGAAGGCCACCGAATGCACTTTATACCTTTGGTTCACCACGAGTGGGAAATAGTCAATTTGCCCAAAGTTTAGCAACAGTGAACGCTTATAGAATTGTAAATCATCGTGATGCGGTTACGTCCGTTCCACCAAATGGATTATTTGATTTTTCTCATATTGGAGAATTGCATTATATAACTAGTGATAACCGTATGTTAGTTAATCCTAGTGATGAAATTATCGAAATAGATCGAGATTCTTCTACGGTAAAAAATATTGGTAATAATAGACGTTGGTTTGATCCACCAGAACATCTTTCTGATCATAGCCCAGTTAATTATGTGGCACACCTTGAGCGTTTATTGTTTTCTAAACAACTGATTGTTTAATATATATTTATAGCAATTATTAATTAAAAATTAAGCATTCATAATTAAAAATTGCTATAACCCATGTAAATGCTCAATCAACCAAATTAGATAAATGAGCTATGCGTACTGGGGCTGGTGGATGTGAATCATAAAATGCTGAATATAATGGATCTGGAGTCAAAGTACTGGCATTTTCTTTATATAACTTTACTAAGGCCTGAATTAAATCTTTAGGATCAGCTTGTTTAGCAGCAAAATCATCCGCCTCAAATTCATGCCTACGTGATAACCATGCCATAATAGGTTGTAAAAAGAACGTAAAAACTGGCAGAACTAACATAAATAATAATAATGCCAAGTAAGTTGATGGTGTGCTAATTCCTAAACCAGTATAAAACCAATCTTGCTCCATTAACCAACCTAACAAGGCTAAACCTCCGAGACTGAACATAGAAACCCAGACAATACGTTTTTTAATATGGTTATGTTTGAAATGACCAACTTCATGAGCTAACACAGCAATAACTTGGTTAACAGTTAAATCTTTCAGTAAAGTATCAAAAAATACAATACGTTTATTGCTACCAAGCCCAGTAAAATAAGCATTACCATGACCCGAACGTTTAGAACCATCCATTACAAAAATACCAGAACTAGCAAAACCATTGCGTTGTAATAAATTTTCAATTCCTTGTTTTAATTCTCCATCTTCAATCGGCTCGAATTTATTGAACCAAGGAGCTATGAAAGCTGGGTAAGCCCACATCATTAATAAACTAAATCCCATCCATACCGCCCATACATAAAACCACCAATATTGGCCAGCAGATTCCATCAACCACAGGACTAAAGCTATAAAAGGAACTCCCAACAATAATGTTAAAATTAAAGATTTAACTAAATCAATTGCAAATAATTTAGGTGTGGTACGATTAAAACCAAATTTAGCCTCAATCCAAAAGGTACTATAAATATTTGCCGGCAATTCAATCAGTGAGGATAATATACCAAAACTAACAAATACCGCTACTCCAGTCCATAATTCTGGCCAATCTAAAAGACGCCAAACTTGATCAAGGATTGCAAGAAAGCCACCTAGAGTCCATAATAATAATATAATGACTCCTAAAATATCCATCTTTTGTCCAAAGCCGATTTTTGTTAAAGTATAAGTAGCGGCTTTTTGATGTTCTGCTAGCGAAATTTTTTCCGCAAAAGCATTGGGAACAATATCCTGATGATTACGTACATAAGTTTTTTGCCGTAGAGCTAACCAGATTTGTAATCCGGTTCCTAACAGTAAGAAAATTAAGAAAATTAAAGTAAGTTCATTCATAGTAAATTTATTCCCATGCTCCAGCATGAGATAGTGGTTGTATCCTTTAAATTTAAAATAACGCTGGAGCGTCATCGTATACACCCTCATATTGGAACATAATTATCATTGGAATTAAGAATGATGCATAAATTTAATAAGGAAACCTGCATATTCTTAATCATAATGACAATATAGAACAGTATATGGGAACTAAAATTAATAGCACATACAAATATATGCCAAAAAATTCCAACAATTTAATTTGGATCGATTTGGAAATGACCGGACTCGATCCTAATTACGATACTATTATAGAAATTGCAACTTTAATAACAGATGGTAATCTTAATACCATTGAAGCAGGTCCAGTTATGGCAATTCATCACAGTGATGAAGTATTAGCAATCATGGATGAGTGGAATATTAAACATCATGGAGCTTCAGGTTTGACTGAACGAGTGCGTCAGAGTGCAATTAGCCTTAAAACTGCTGAAGAACGTACTTTAGCATTTTTACGCCGGCATATTCCTGCTAATATTTCCCCCATATGTGGTAATACCATTTGCCAAGATAGACGTTTCTTATATAACTATATGCCAAAATTAGAGCAATATTTCCATTATCGTCATATAGATGTTAGCACTTTTAAAGAATTAGCCAAACGTTGGGTACCTACTTTACCAGAATTTAAAAAAGAATCTAAACATCTTGCCATACATGATATATATGATTCAATTGAAGAATTGAAATATTATCGTAAACATTTTTGTAATAATCTGGAGTAATATTATAGCAATTCTTAATTATGAATGCTTAATTCTTAATAAATTTCAATATAAATATCAATCATTTAGCGTATAAATATATTCTATTCAATTGGGAAATGCTATACATCAAATTAGGATAGTAATTAAGATTATAATGGAATATAAATTCTTACCTTTACCACTTTACAGTGCTAGTCAAGTGCGAGAACTTGATCGAATTACTATTGAGGAAATAGGAATTTCTGGTGTTTGTTTGATGGAACGTGCTGGTAGTGTTACTTTCAAAATTTTACAATCTCGTTGGCCTCAAACCCGTCGGATTGCTGTACTATGTGGAATTGGTAATAACAGTGGTGATGGTTATGTTTTGGCACGTTTGGCATATTTGGCTGGTTACGATGTAACAGTTTTACAAATAGGTGATATAGCTAAACTCAAAAATGATGCTTTAATCACGTTTGAAGCTATGATAAGTGTTGGTTTAGTAGCACAAGTATTTACTGCTAAAAAATTAACCATTTCTGATATTATAGTGGATGCTTTGTTTGGTACGGGAATTAATCGTAATTTAAGAGGTCAATGGCGAGATGTAATAGAAGCTATTAATAATAGTGGTTGCCCAGTTCTATCAGTGGATATTCCATCAGGACTTAATGCTGACACTGGTACAGTTTTAGGAGTTGCAGTACGAGCTGATGCTACTGTTAGTTTTATTGGCCTGAAACAAGGTTTATTTACTGGAGCAGGGCCAGAATATTGTGGTGAAATTTATTTTGATGATTTACAAGTTCCTGATATAGCTTATAAACAAATAAGAACCAATATAAATCGGTTTGATAGCATAATTTTACCTAAACGTTCTCGCATTGCTCACAAAGGAAATTTTGGCCATGTATTAGTAATAGGTGGTGACAATGGTATGACTGGTGCGGTGCGTTTAGCTGCTGAAGCTGCTGCAAGAGTTGGTGCCGGATTGGTAAGTGTGGCAACTCGTAAGGCTCACGCAACTATAATAAATCTTACTTGTCCTGAAATTATGAGTCATGGAATTGAGACCCCTGAAGAGCTAATTCCGTTATTAGATAGAGCCAGTGTGATAGCTATTGGGCCTGGACTTGGGCAATCGGTATGGGCTAGAGCTATGTTAGAAATAGTTAAAGATGCAATAAAACCAGTGGTTGTTGATGCTGATGCTCTTAATTTATTGGCTAAAATACCATTTCGGTTTGTGAATAGCATATTAACTCCACATCCAGGTGAAGCTGCTCGTTTATTAGAAACATCAACCGCTATAATTCAAAATGACCGATTTGCGGCAGTGCGAGCTTTACAAATGCGGTTTGGCAATATTTGTGTACTCAAAGGAGCTGGTACTTTAATTGCTGGCCCTAATAATTCTATTAATATTTGTAATGCTGGTAATCCAGGTATGGCATGTGGTGGTATGGGTGATGTGCTTACTGGGGTAATTGCAGGATTATTGGCTCAAGGATTATCAGCATATGAAGCCGCAAAAGTTGGAGTATATATTCATGGCAAAGCTGGTGATCAAGTTGCGTTAGACGGTGAACGTGGTTTAATGCCTAGTGATTTAATGCCTTGGTTACGCCGTTATGCTAATCCCTGATGGAGTCCAAATTTTGGAATTTTTTTACTCATTTCTTTAAATATAAACTTAAATTAATTCAAATATTTAAATAAATATATAAGTTGGCATTGCTATTGCGGCTCTATAATAAAGAGATTTTATTTACATTGAATAATTTTAATCTATATTTTTTAAATATCATTACCATATATAAAATGCTTTCATAATTTATATATCTAGGACTTACGCATTGACAAGGTAAATAATTTTGTGAAACCGTTTAAATACAATATATCGATTTTTTGTAACTACCTACCATGGAAAAAAGGTATGTACAAGAAGTGCGACACGTTTAATTAGAAACTCTTACTGCCAATAAGGAGTAGAGACAAAGATTACAAAACATCGTAGTTACAATTATGTTATTTATGGAGTTGTAAGGCTACTTCCACTGTATTACTCAGTGAAGGTAAGACTTTCCCAAATAGAGAAGAGCGGTATGAGGTGAAAGTCTCACGTACCGTTTTGAAGACGAGTCTGTATTGGCAACTATACAGGCTTAGTTTAACTCAAAGGCAGTCATCATATTTACGATGGTCAAGTAGAATATTGGAATGAAGTTTTGGAGGAATCACCACTGAGAAGCAAGCCATAAGGGGAATATTGGAAGCTTTCCGTAATCTGTCCAGAGGAATCAGTCAAATATGGTGGGCAACGATAAAGCGTGTTGCACACTCTACCCGGCTGGTTAAATATTAATTCTGGTAATGGTCGTAGTACTGGAACTGTTAATTATTCAGTTAATCCTAATACTGATCTTGAAAAGCGTGAAGGAATACTTACCATTGCTGGGAAAATCTTTTATTTATTTTTCATCTTTGAAAATGGAATTTTACTTACAGAGGGTGTAATTTTAAAACCAATATGATGGATAATGTTGTTCCCTATCAATATTTATATAAAATAGTGCTACAATTACAAGAATAATAGCACCAATCAAAGTTGGTGTCAATAAAAATGTCCAGTTTGCACCTATTAAAAATACAATAACTGGATTTGAACCAGCAGGTGGATGCACTGTTCTTGTCGCTATCATAATGGATATTGCAGTAGCAAGTGCCAATCCTAAGCTCCACCACTCATGTCCTATAAAATGATAAAAAATAAGACCTATCAAGCTAGATAAAAAATGTCCTAATATAACATTCCGAGGTTGGGAAAAAGGACTTTTAGGAAATCCGAATAATAGAACACATGAAGCTCCAAATGAGCCTAGAAGCAATGGGTTATTTGTAATATTTGTTAATACGGCTACTGAAGATATAGCAATAAACCCACCTATCCAAGCAAATATAATGGATGCTATTGTTGCTTTTGGAGGTAATGCTAGATGTTCACCTTTAAATTTAATAAAATAGTTTATCATTTAATTTCCTTTTAAGTCAAACTTTGGATAAGTGTATATTCCAATCCATGAATGAATCATACTAGCCCATAGTTCAATACCCTCTAAAGCTTTAGAAATTAGAATTTGTCCCCTTTTTGAGTTTGGATCGTATTGTTCTATATAATTAAGTCCCATAATGCTATGATGTTCATCAGCTTCCACATGTACATCAAAATATTCATTACCCACATTAAGATTGTGCATTTTAGGAGAAATTGCTTTGAAGAAGTCATTTGAGCATCTTTCAATTCCACTATTAAGTCCAACAAGCCATTTTTCTCTATCTTGTTCAATTGCTATTTGATAAGCATAATTAACACAAGCATTGGTTTCTTTTGTAATTATTGTATCTTTAACTTCTTCATAATTTTTTACTAAACTATGCTTCATCATCCAATTTAAAAGCATTTGTGAATGATCAGATTCCCCATAAGTATGTTTTGCATAAAACGGCATCATAGCACTTTCATTCAATGGGGTTAATGCTAACATTAATCCCATAACTTTTGGAAAAGTATCAGAATGATAATATAGTTGGCATCCTGCTTCTTTAAAATCACTAGGATTTTCTAAATTTTCTAGCCATTCATAAAATGGCATATTTTTAACATAAGTGGAAGCTTTATATATTGGCTCTACTATCCAATTATGTTTTTTTTCTAATAACTCTAGTTTTTGATAATCAATTTCTTCATATAGTGACATATTTTTTCCTTTATATTTTTGTAGTATATTTAGGGATTATTCTCCCACCTCTAAGTTAATTCTTTTATTCTTTACTAGTCACATAAAATATACTTTCTCCTCCTTATTTCTTTTACCAACCAAACGATTGTTTTATTTATTAATATAAAAAAAATTACTCCAATAGAGCAATAATTTTTTTACCAACTTTAAGATAGTTATCTGAGGAGTTATATAAATTCATCATCATTATTTCACCTTGGGTTAATGCAACATGCTCTTTTGATAGCTCTATGGCTTTAGTTGTACTATAATTATCTTTTAAAATATGTGTTAAAGCTTTTTCCCAATTTGTGAAATATTCTCGTATCTCATTTTTGAATAAAACATTTTCAGATGATACTTCTAATGCTAGATTTCCTAATAAACAACCACCTTCACTATGTAAAAAATAATCATCTATTTTTTTAACAAATAATTTTATTTTATTTTTGCTTGATAAATTATCTTGATAAGCTATTTTATAAATATGCTCTTTAAAATATTTATGAATATATTTCAAAGATTCTAACCCAATTTCTTCTTTATTTTTAAAATGATAATAAATACTACCTTTCAACAATCCACAAGCATTGGCTACATTTGCCATTGAAGTATTGTAATATCCATTTATTTTAAAAAGTCCTATTGAATGTTTTAAAATATCTTCTTTTGATGTTTTTTTTATTCCCATAGTTTTCCCAAACGATTGTTTGAAAAATTATAGCGTAATATTTTTCTAATGTCAAATATAAATTTATGTGTTTTAAGTTCTATACTAGCATTAATCTTCAATCCTGCTCATAGAACCACTACCACCAGATGTGATTAAAAGTGCATGGATAGTCATTTTTTCTTACGTAGCTTTAGCATCAATGCCATTAAGTTAAGAAAATAAGTATTATTAATAAAAAAGTTATAATGTAGGTCGGGTTAGCTTATTGAGCGTAGCGAAATAACGTAACCCGACAATCAATTCAAAATATTGGAATATTTTTTAAGGTACGATTTTTGCCTGATAGATAATTTATCCCAATTTGGTATGTATAATATTGATAACAAACATAAAATACTTAACTTAACGGCAGTGACTCAGGCGAGGTTGAAGACCAGAATATTTGTGATTTTTTCAGATATGGATTGGAATTAGACAGAAATGTTGGGTTATGACAATATTTAACCCAACATATATAAAATATTTAGACTAATTAAACGTATCATTAAGAGAATGCTGACCAACACAAACAATTTTCATTGAATTGGTTCCACCAGAAATTCCCTTCAAATCACCTTTAGTAATGATAACCAAATCACCTTCACTAACAACTCCACGCCGCACTAATTCTTCAATCATGGCATAGTTTACGTGCATCATATCGACCTCCAAAGAGGTATCAAATTCTATTGGATAAACACCTCTATACAACGTTACTTTGCTACCAGTACTTTTAATATTTGATAAAGCAAAAATTGGCAAACTGGAATTAATCCGTGACATCCACAATGGAGTAGAACCAGAATCAGTTAAAGCAGCAATTGCAGCAATATTTAAATGATTAGCAATATACATAGCCGCCATCGCTGCCGCTTCATCAATCCGTCCAAACTTAGTATCTAACCGATGCTTAGAAATTCTAATACTCGGTTGTTTTTCCGCTTCACGACATACTCTATCCATAGCCAATATAGCTTTATCGGGATATTTACCCACTGCCGTTTCTGCCGATAACATAATCGCATCAGTGCCATCAAATACTGCATTGGCAACATCAGAAACTTCCGCTCTAGTTGGAATCTGGTTTTCTATCATTGACTCCATCATTTGGGTGGCAGTGATTATGATAGTATTTAAATCTCGTGCTTTTTTAATTAATAATTTTTGGGCTGGTGGTAAGTTAGCATCACCAATTTCAACTCCTAAATCGCCACGAGCTACCATAATAACATCAGAAACTTTGATAATTTCTTCACAATTAGTCAAAGCTTCAGCTCGTTCGATTTTAGCAATAACACCACCTTTTCCACCAGCAGTTTGTAATAGCTGCCTAGCTTCGATAATATCGTCAGCACTACGTGGAAACGAGACTGCGATATAATCGACATGCATATTGGCAGCAGTAATAATATCTTCTTTATCTTTATAAGTTAAAGCACCGGCAGAAAGCCCACCGCCTTGGCGATTAATCCCTTTATGATTAGAGAGTTTACCGCCAATACTGACTTTACAATTAATACAACCATTAACTACCTCCTGGATTTTTAAAACAATTCGACCATCATCAAGTAATAAAATATCACCCTTTTTCACATCTTTGGGTAATTGCTTATAAGTGATGCCAACATGTTGTTGGTCACCATCATTAGTAGGACAAGCTGTATCTAAGGTAAATTCATTACCTTCATTCAGCATTATGTAACCATTTTTAAAAGCCTCAATCCGAATTTTAGGCCCTTGTAAATCGACAATAACTCCAATAGGTCGCCCATGAGCACTAGCACAAGCACGAACCGCTTCTAAACGTTTTTGATGAATTTCTGCAGTTTGATGAGAAAAATTTAGCCGTACTACATCGACACCAGCTTGAATAATTTTATCCAACATTTCAGGGTCATCTGTTGCAGGCCCTAGTGTGGCAATGATTTTAGTTCTTCTGAGCATATTTTATGTTTCGATTGTCGTGGGAATGTGTATTATAATGTTGTTACAGCGTATTTTTAATGAAATTATTAATTTTTCAAATTGTCAAAATCAGGATTTACATATATATCCTGTGAATCCTTTAAAATTTCTGTATAAAGATTATTTTGGTTAAAAAATTCAATTATTATTCCCAAACTACAGGCACAAACTTAGCATCATTTTTTATTTTAACCATATTATTTGCCATAAAAGCCAACACAAACAATCCCTGTCTATAAGCATACCGATCTGCTTTCTCATCCACATGAATATAAGCGACTGCACCATATACAGTTTTATCTTTATACTCCGGAAAAAAATGCTTAAAAGATTTTAAATGTTTATTAATATGTTCATTGACATCGTCCACAGATAAAGTAGTTTTTACCTCCACCGCAATAACAGTATCACCATTAACTAATAAAATATCAATTTCAATACTTTCCCCACCAATCTGTCTTTTTTTTCTCTGCTCAGAACCAACCACTAAGATTCCTATATCCTGAAATAACTTAGCCACTGACGGCTCAACCAAAGCCTCGACAAACTTCCCCCAATTTCTATCTAAAATTTTAACTGTTTCAAAGTATTTATTTAGGCGTTTATCTGTAGCCTGTAATTGCTTATCAGTTGCTTGGATCTGCTGGTCAGTTGCTTGAAGCTGTTTATCAGTTGCTTGGAGTTGTTTATCCATCTCGGCAATTCGTCTATTATTTTCTTCTTTATATTTTTGAAAGCTTTTAGCATTTTCTGCAAACTGCTTTTCATTTCCAGCAAACCGTTTTTCATTTTCAATAACACGTCTATCATTCTCAATAACACGTCTATCATTTTCTTCAGCCCGCTTATCATTCTCAATAGCCCGCTTATCGTTTTCTTTTTGATATTCTTGGAACATACGAGAAGTTTCTCGAATAATTTCCCAAGTTTCGGTTTTAATATCTTGTATACTTTGTTCCATAATAATTCCTATTTAATTAGGTCGGGCTACAAACCCGACTTGACTTAAACTAATTACCACGCTCTTCTAAAATAGCAACTGCCGGCAATTTTTTACCTTCTAAAAACTCTAAGAAAGCTCCGCCACCAGTAGAAATGTAGGAAACTTTATCAGCAATATTATACTTATCAACTGCTGCTAAAGTATCACCACCACCAGCGATAGAAAAAGCACTACTTTCCGCAATTGCTTCCGCTAAGGCTTTAGTACCAGCACCAAATTGGTCATATTCAAACACCCCAACTGGGCCATTCCAAACGATAGTTCCAGCACTCTTCAAAATTTCCGCAAACTTGGCTGAAGTATCAGGGCCAACATCAAAAATCATATCAGCATCAGTAGCTTCTGACACTGCTTTTAAAGTTGCCTGAGCATCTGCTTGTTCAAACGGACTGACCGTACCAGTTACAATATCAGTAGGTACTGGAATATCTCCACCTTGTTGTTTGGCCGCAGCAGTTAACCTTTTAGCTTCATCAACTAAATCAGCTTCATATAATGATTTACCAACTTTATGACCAGCCGCAGCAATGAAAGTATTAGCTATGCCACCACCAACAATCAATTGGTCAACTATTTTGGATAAGGATTCTAATACGGTCAATTTCGTAGAGACTTTAGAGCCACCAACGATAGCTACCATTGGTCGGGCGGGATTATCCAAAGCCTTGCCTAATGCTTCTAATTCACCAGCTAACAATGGTCCAGCACAAGCAACTGGTGCATATTTAGCTACGCCATGAGTTGAAGCTTGAGCTCTATGAGCGGTACCAAAAGCGTCCATAACATAGACATCACACAAGCCAGCCATTTTTTTGGCCAGTGCATCATCATTTTTCTTTTCGCCTTGGTTGAAACGAACATTTTCACAAAGTGCGACTTCACCATCATTCAACTCTACGCCATTTAACCAGTCTTTAACCAATTTTACTGGCTTACCTAATAGTCCAGATAAATGTTCAGCGACGGGAGCCATGGAAAATTTAGCTTCAAATTCGCCTTCAGTAGGACGGCCTAAATGGGACATTAATATCACTTTTGCCCCAGCATCCATAGCATGTTTGATGGTTGGTAAAGAAGCTTTGATGCGAATATCACTAGCAACTTTGCCATCTTTCAGTGGTACATTTAAGTCTTCACGGATAAGAACTCGTTTACCAGCAAGATCTAAATCAATCATTTTTATAATTGGCATATAATATCCTATTTAATTTTGGATTCTTTATAATCAACATGTTTACGCACTACTGGATCAAATTTTTTCATCACTAACTTATCCGGTGTGGTACGTTTATTCTTGGTAGTAGTGTAGTAATGGCCAGTATTAGCAGATGAAACTAATTTAATTTTATCACGCATGGTTTTAATCCTAATGATTTGTTTTAAGGTGTGATGCTAGAGCGTCACGGTGTGTATTTCTAATGGAAATGTTTGGAATGAGAAGTTTTTAATTGGAATGAGATTTTTAAAAAAATGTGTTAAATCTATCATAATTTTGTATTGTTTATATCTTTCAAAATCAAAAATGATTAGTTTTCTAAAACAACATTTCCTAATTTTAAATTAATTTTTTCTATTATTTGTTTAATATAAAAGTTTTTATTCACAGGTTTAGCACCTATTTCATACAATTGTTTTGTCTTATATTTAGGATCTCTTTTAGAAACATTAAGGTATGCAGATAATACTTTAAAAATTATTTTTCCACGTAATTTTAATCTGAAATCTTTTTTAAGTTCTGTTATCAAATTCTGATTAGCTAAATTATAATTATTTCCAACTACTAAACAAATTTGATCACCAGTATTATCAATATAAGTTTCATTTTCGTTAATACATTGTTTTTTATCATATAAGACTTTAATATCAATCTTACTATCAGTCGCATTTCCTTGTTTGTATTTTTCTACTTCAGAAGTAAACCATTCTATAATTTCTTCAATTAACCTTTTATATTCATCTAATTCTATTTCATCAAATAAATCTTCTAGTTTGGTTGAACCTGCATAAATATCATTTTCAATACTATATCCAGTAGTCCAAATTACTCCAGAATATTCATTTGGGATTCCTAAAAATACATATAAATCTTGATCTGCTAAAAATACTGTTTTTAGACTAGAAAATTCATCTCTTCGTTCATACACAGAAAGTAAGTTTTTTCTGCCACCACAATTAATAGGGCTAGCTTTAAGTGGTTTAATATATTGATTTAGCCATCTATAAACCATCATATCATCTGGGCCTTCTACCAAGATGGTTGGAACTGATGAGTGTCTAAGAGAACTAACTATTTCATCTACAGTATATAACGGTTCTCTTCTACCCACTATTCACCACCTTTATCATTATCCAATATAAGCTCTTTATCTGGAAATTGCGAATAAATAAAAGGCGAATGGGTTGCAATAATTAATTGATTATTAGTTCCTTGCTCCATTAATTTATCAAATAACATTCTTTGCCAATCAGTATGTAAACTTAGCTCTGGTTCATCAATAAATATAATACCATTTTCATAGAAAGCGTTATAACATAAGAAACTTAACATTTGTTTTTCACCAGAAGACAGTTTTTCAGATAACAAAGCACCTTCAACTTCTCCTAATGTCAAATTATCAGTTAATTTTATTCCTTGGTATTGAAAAATATATGCTACTTGTTCTGAAAGTATATTAAATGGTCGAAATAGTTTATCTTTTTTTTGCGTAATTTCATTAACTTTATGTTGGATTTCAGCTAAAGCTTTATCTTTATTGGAAGAAACATTCATAGTACGTTCGGTGATAAACTCTGCCAATTCATTTTGAAATTTATTATTTATTTCTGAAATATCAGTATATTTTCTAGTAATATAATTGATAACATCATCGGTTGATATTGAAGTAATGAATTTGTGTTGTTTAACCGAAAAAACTTCTGATAGATTTCTTATTCCTTCTTCCAATTCATGGTAAACACGTTTACTTTGTAAGTTAAAGATCATTTCTGCAAAGTTATTAGTTTTTATTTCTCTTTGAGTATTAAAAAAGCCACCTTCCATACGCCTAAAAGTTGGAAAAAAAATAGAAGATTTAGAAGTTTTAAGGATTTCTTTGTTAAGAAAATGGACAAACTTCTTTTTTACATATTCTTCTATTGATATATATTTTTTTTGTTTACCATTTCCAACATCCCAAGTGATAAATAGACATTTTTTATTTTTACATGTTTTGGTTAATCGATCATCTCTAATACTTAAACTAAATGTATCAGTTTCAATTTCTATTTGTTCAAATGTAGAACTTTCTTCTATATAAGTAGGAAGAACTCTTTCAATATTGCCACTTATCAAATACCAAATAAGTTTCAATAAAGTTGTTTTTCCAGAACCATTTTTACCGGTTAAAATATTAATATCTTCATTAAAAGTGAAATCAAAATTCCAATCTTTATTTTGGTTTAAATTTGTAACTTTAAAATGTTTAATAATCATATTATTTTTCTTCATATCTAATTTCACTTACAGGATGTTTTCCAATATTGTCTGGATATTTATCTAGTTTTTTCCAAAATACTTTCTTTCCATTGTTTCTAAACTCTAGTTTAGGAATACCTGTCAAGAAGTTTTGCTTCTTTAATTCAAAGTGGAGCTTTTAGAACATTGCGTTATTTGGGAACGATAAAATAATTTATATACTGCTAAATTCACTTAGCAAAGTTCATTATTAGAATATTGTTTGGTGTCATTTATCTGCTTTGTCAGAATCAGGATTTTCAGGATTAGAGGATTAACAGAATGAAAACCAACCATAATTAGTTTTGAATTTATTCTGAAAATTTTTTAATCTTGTAAATTCTGATTCAGACAATTATTGACGCTCGTAAGCTCCAAGGTCAATTGTGTTAACAGTAATACGGAGATTATTAGTCAAGTAGGTAAAAAATTTAATTAAGAACCACCTGCGTTTTAATTTCCTCTTCAAAAAAATGCTTAATTTCTTGTTTTAAGCTATCATCTTTTACATAACCTATTGCTTTTTCATAATATTCAGTAGCTTGACGTTTTGAACCAAACATATGGTAATCGTTAGCTATTTTTAAGCAAATAAAGGCTTCTTCATCAGCATTAGAAAATAGGTAGCTCATGTTATCAAGAGCTTTTTTATGAAATTTAGCGGCAGTTTGTGGTAACTGATGATCGTTGGCTATATCACCCAATAAATTATAGGCAGTTATTAACGAATTTGGAGTTTCATAATGATCATTATCAAATTTTTCTTGGAATAAAATTTCCATTTCAAATGCTTGTTGATGTTGATCTAACCCTTCAAGAGCCATTATAAGAACCATAATTGGTTCAATAACTTCTGGTTCTGAATCCATAGTTTGTAAAGCATATTGTTTAGCGAGTTTAAAATCTTTCTCAAATAGATATGCAACTGATTTTAAATACAGTAAAAAGCTTTCAGTTTGATTAATAGCTTTGAATTGCTTTATATATTTTACAAAATCTTGTTTATAACCTAAAGTATGGAGTAAAACAGTTCCCATGATAGCATCACTTCTGGTTTCTTTGGTAGAAGAGTCTTTATTAACCAGATAATTATCAATTATTTCACGAATTTCTTGAACTATAGAATTATAATTATTACTTAAATTCTCAGCTTCTACTATCTTTTGTTTATTGATAACTTGATTATTAATATCATTTAGTTGAGTTATATGCTGTAACATTTCAGCCTTAAGTGTAGGTTGAAATTGGTATTCCTTGGTAATAATTTCTTTTGCTTGAATAAATGAAATATTTAACTGGGATTGAATTTCTTTATTCTTCGCTAAAACTGTAGTTAAGTTATTTTTACCATCTTTTAAACGAGTTATTAATTGTTCTACTCTACCAGTTCCAAAACTACCTGTTGGGATTATTTGAATAATTTGGGTAGCTTCATTTGTTTCTTTCAATGCCAAATACATAAAACCAAATTTACCAAAATTAGTTGCAGAAGCTAAAACTAGTTTAGCAGTTGCAGTTATACCTTTTATTGATACAGCTTCACCTCCAGTATCCAAAATTGCTACTGAAGTAGTATTAATAACTGCTGCCGAAGTAGCATTAAGAACAGCAGCACCAGTAATAGCATTTCCACCAAACCAACCCCCAACTGTAGAAAGACCAGACATATAAGAACCTGCTCCTCCTCCTGCAACAAGTTGACTAGCTATATAACTAACACCAGTTCCGGCAGCAGGTGCTCCAGTTCCGGCTGTATAAACTGTAAATGCAGCAGCACCAGCACTGGCTACAGCTATTGCTGACCAAAATACCGCATCATTTTTCCAGAAAGGAATTTTATAAATATCTTCAAATCTGAGTTCTTTACTATCAGTTAGTAAATCACTTGCTTTTTTGGAAACATTGTCTTTTGCGATGATAGAAATTTCTTTAACAGCTTTAGCTTTTTCAGAAACATTGTTTTTTACATTACCAGCAACTTCTTTAACAGCTTTAGCTTTTTCAGCAATATTGTCTTTTGCATGACCAGCAATTTCTTTAACAGCTTTAGCTTTTTCAGCAATATTATTTTTTATGGAATCCCAATAAGAAGTTGATTGTTCTTCTGATTGGACTGAAAAAACCGAAAAAACTAATAATGCACTAACAATATATATATTTACTTTCATAATTAACTCTTTATCAATAGTGTTGTTTTTTAAATTGTTCGTAGGACACATTATACTATTCTAAAAAATATTTATTTATAGTCCTGCACAAAGTAGTGGCTAATTTGTTAATTTATTGGTTTTATTGTAATTTTAAACCATTATCACTACTTTGTTTAGGACTACCTATAATTATTATATTTTAAGAATATCGTATTTACAAAATACTCTTCACCTTACTAGCATTACGATAACAGGAGTCAGCACAAGGTTTATTACCATTAATATCATCAGTCTCAATTTCCTTCTTAGCCAATATTTCAGAAAGCCCAACCGATAACAACTCCTCAATATCCATATGCTCCCTCACATTCTTCCTTGCTGGTAAATTCCTATCCTCACGAATCTGTTTAGCATTCTTACCAAACAATCCCTTATAAGTACCATTAGTGCAATGAACATATCCGTAACCTTTTACTTCATGCTCTTCAAGAGTTTTCGTTAAATAATTCCTAGCAACTTTACCCAAAGTACGAGCGGCATGTAACTCTTGTTGCTCTGGAGTCATCTTATCCACAACATCGTCAGCAAGTGCAACATCACCAGTTTGATAACGCATATAAATTTCATTTACGTGCATATGCAATTCAGGTGAAAGATACTTTGCATAAGCCAAAGCAATCTGCCAATGTCCCCATGAAGCCCCGTAACGACCACGTGTAGTTTTATAAATAGTCGCTGAGCGAACATTTAATTTTTTAGCAACTGAGTCAATAAAATCCTGACCAGATTCCAATTTCCAATGACTTGGATCACGTTTTCCACTAGGTTTTTCAGACGCATTCCATAAATCGGTCAAACAAATAAAATCACCATCTTGGCGAATAGTTTTATCTTCATAAACAAGTTCAAAATGTTTAGCTGAATTTTTCATATTAAAAGTACCTCATTGCTAATTTTTCTTAAGATTTACCAATATAATCCCTAACCGACTTCTCCAACTCATCAACCAAATCATTATTAGCTATCTTATGATCTGGCTTGCCACCGATATACAATAAATTAGGCTCACCACCAGCTAAACCAATATGAGCTTCCCGAGCTTCACCAGGGCCATTTACCACACAACCCATTACTGCAACATCCAATGGCTGTAAAATATCCTCCAATCGTTGCTCCAATTCATTAACAACCTTGATAACATCGAAATTTTGCCGAGAACAAGAAGGACAAGCAATTAAATTGATACCTTTTTGGCGAATATGCAGGCTATTTAAAATATCAAACCCAACCTTGATTTCTTCAATTGGATCAGCTGCTAACGAAACTCGGATAGTATCGCCAATGCCATCATTCAACAACATTCCCAAGCCAATAGCAGATTTGACCGTCCCCGAACGCAGACCACCAGCTTCAGTAATTCCTAAATGAAAAGGTTGCTCAATTTGGGTAGCAAGCAACCTATAGGCCTTCACTGTCATAAAAATTTCCGAAGCTTTGAGACTAATTTTAAAATCTGGAAAATTCAATCTATCCAAAATTTCAATATGGCGTAAAGCTGATTCAACCATAGCCTCAGCAGTTGGTTCCTTATACTTCTGTTGTAAATCTTTCTCTAACGAACCAGCATTTACCCCAATTCGAATTGGAATATTTTTATCTTTAGCACAGTTTATTACCGCTCTGATTCGTTCTTCACGACCAATATTGCCCGGATTAATCCGTAGACAATCAGCCCCTAGTTCAGCAACTCGGAGAGCAATTTTATAATCAAAGTGAATATCGGTAACTAATGGAATAGTAACAGATTTTTTAATTTCTCCAAACGCTTCAGCGGCTGCTAAAGTTGGAACGGAAACTCGAACAATATCTGCTCCAACCTTTTGTAAAGCGTTAATCTGTGCTACAGTGCTTACAACATCATTAGTATCAGTGTTAGTCATGCTCTGAACCGAAATTGGAGCATCACCACCCACCGCTACTTTACCAACCTGAATTTTTCGAGAAATACGCCGTTGAATCATTAACTCTCGCTACCAATAATAAACAAATTTTTCTGTCCCCTACGTTTAGGAAATTTCCTTATATCGTTGGTTTCACCTTTATATTCAACATTAACTCCGTCAACATTACCTATTTTCAAATAAAAAGGCGGAGTTCCATCCAAAGATAAAATTTTACCTTTAATGCTAATGCCTTCATATAAAGTTGCATTAGTTTTATCAGTAATTTCCATCCAAGATCTTGCTTTAAAATGAATTTTTACAGTTTTATCATTCACTGTAGAAATAATTTCAGCAGTTGGTTCCAAATTATTACTTGATTCACTATTCGGTTCATTAAAATCATTAGCAGGTTTTCCTGATTCAGGTATACTTACCATTGATGATTCAGGTGGAAAAACCGATTCTTCAGTGATTGGTGGCTCTGGTAATCCAATTGGTGGTGTTGGTGGCTCTGGTGAATATTTCCACAGTGCGGTTAAAACTAATAAAATTATGATAACTGAAATAGTGCCAATAGTAGGCAATAAATCGTGCCGACTTGCCTGCTCTTTGCGTTTCATTGGGGGACGCAAGTTTGGTGCTGGTGATAGTTGATTAGGATCAAAATCATCTAGGATAGATTCAGGCGGAATATCAAGCAACTTTGCGTAATTACGCATATAACCACGGATGAAAATAAGTGGTGGCAGATGTTCATAATCATCAGCTTCAAGTTTTTCTATTACTCTGGTATCTAAAAACAACCGATCTGCTACATGTTTAATTGATACATTTTTTTGTTCTCGTAACTGACGCAAACGCATTCCTGGAGGTATACTCTCTGGTTCATTTGGTTTGCTAACACTTATTTGAATATCATCGGTGTTACTAATTTCTTGAACAATATTCTCTCCTTTAATTTCAGAAGATTCTTTAATTTTATCAGGTTCAGAAGTTTCTTTAATTTCTTCGGACTGAGGTTCAATCTTGGTATCATCTTTTTCGTTTGTCATGGTAACTCTTTAATAGTTTTTTTGATTCAGTGTTTGGACTTCTTTTGAATCTGGGAAATTTTTACGTAATAATAATTTGTAACTTGCTTCTTTATCTCTATTGTTAAGAGCTTTTTCTATACGAATTCCTAGCCATAAAGTTAGAGACGTATGTTTGGCTACTTTTAAATAACGTAATAAATAGCTATTCGCTTGAGGATAATGACCATTCATATAACTCAAAGAGGCTATCTGATACAAAGCTCTTGGAAATTCAGGTTTTTTTTGTAAAGCATTACGGAAATAATCTTCAGCTTTATCAAAATCTTTATTGCGTAAAGCACACATACCAGCATTAGTGTATGGAACTTCTGGAATTCTATAAACCGGGTTGCTAATGGCTTTAAGAAAGTGTTTCTCCGCTTCTTCCCATTTATCCAATTGACATAAAAATTGGCCGTAGTTGCTATGAATATCTGAATTATTCGGATCAAATTTTATTGCCTGTTGATAGTGATATTCTGACTTTTTAATCTCTCGAACTCGTTCATATAAAACCGCAATAGCATTATGGCCTTTAGCAAAGGATGGACAGAAATTTAGTGATTTTTTCAGACGTTGTAGAGCTATATCATTTGTTCCTCGTCGCATATATTCAATGCCTAATTGTACATTAGTTTCAGCATTTTTTTTCGCTTGAGGAGAGCAATTATTTTTAAAATTAATTGATGTACAAGAATTAACCAGCATAATTATAAACCATAATACACATAATTTGTATATTTGCTGCATAATATTTATAATCAAATTTAATGGTGTAAATAAAGGATTATGAATTTAGTTATAACTACTCACCCTAAAAATCCTTTTTATCTAATGATAGGTTTAGCAATTACAATTTAATAATTAAATTCATAAAGTTAAGATCACAATCCCGAATTTGAGAATGAGAAATAAGCGGTTAGATAATTCAAGAGACTGAATTTTAACTCCCAATCAAATATTAATCAACCTTCAATCGTAAATTTTGTACTTTACCAGCTAATTGCCCGCAAGCAGCATTTATATCATCACCTCTTATTTTACGAGTTACAGTTACCAATCCAGCCTGCATAAGAATATCACGGAACTTGTTTATATCCTCAAGTGTAGAACGCTGATAATCAATGTTTGGGAAAGGATTAAATGGAATTAGATTTATCTTAGCCGGAATGCCTCGCAATAATTTTACCAATTCATGAGCATTGGCAGTACTATCATTAATATTTTTCAGCATAACATATTCAAAAGTAACATGGCGATTATCTTGAGCATAACTGCGACATGCTTCTATCAATTTGGCTAGTGGGTATTTTTTATTGATAGGTACTAACTGATCACGTAAAGCATCATTTGAGGCATGTAAAGATACAGCTAGGCTAACCGGACATTGTTCTTTTAACCGTTGCAACGCTGGTACAATACCAACTGTACTCAAAGTAATACGTCGCCGGGATAATCCATAAGCAAAGTCATCCATCATAATCCGCATAGCTGCGACTACATTATCAAAATTAGTCAACGGCTCGCCCATACCCATTATAACAACATTACTAATAGCATGTTTAAAATTTGGCTTATTATTTGCAATAGCATCTGCAATAATGATTTTTTTCGCCAACCATAATTGGCCTACAATTTCGGCAGTGGTTAAATTACGATTAAAGCCTTGTTTACCAGTAGCACAAAAGGTACAATCCAACGCACAACCAACTTGCGACGATATGCATAAAGTATTACGTTCTTCTTCAGGAATAAATACCATCTCAATGCTATTTCCGCTATCAAGCTGCACTAACCATTTACGAGTTCCATCTTGTGATACCTGCATAGTTTGAATTTCTGGCAATTTAAAGCAGGCTATGGTTTGTAAACGTTGCCGTAAATCCTTGCTCAAATTGGTCATTTTATCAAAATCAAAGACATCTTGTTGATATACCCATTTCATTATTTGAGTAGCACGGAATGGTTTTTCGCCAAGTTCAACAAAAAATGAGGTTAATCCCTCTCGATCCAAATTGAGCAAGTTTATCATTATCTAGTACGTGGACAAATTTCTAAATCGGTAAAGAAAAATGCAATTTCTGTTTTGGCTGTATCTAAACCATCCGAACCATGCACCGCATTTTCATCAACTGTTTCAGCAAAATCAGCTCTAATAGTTCCAGCTTCTGCATCTTTCGGATTAGTAGCTCCCATAATACCACGATGTACAGTAATAGCATTTTCACCTTCAAGCACTTGCGCCATTACTGGACCAGATAGCATAAAATCAACTAATTCTCCAAAAAATGGCCGTTCTTTATGAATAGCATAAAAACCTTCTGCTTGTTCACGAGTTAAATGTAACATTTTAGCAGCGATAATTTTTAAACCGCCTTTTTCAAAACGTGAATAAATTTCACCAATTACATTTTTTGCAATAGCATCTGGTTTGATAATTGACAAAGTACGTTCAACTGCCATTTGGTATATTACTCCATTAAAATAATTATATTGATTCGGTAAGTAAATGTATAATATTCAAGCGCTAATCTGTTTAAATAAAACTAATATTATTATGCTAAAAAACATATAAGCTCAACTACACAATATAATAACATAATTTTTAATATGCTTTATGGCAATATTGAGTATTTCAAAACTGATGTTAAGAAAATTGCTTAAGGTAGCCACAAGATATTACCTCTACAAATCAATATTTTATGTAGGAGCAATCCTTTGCTCTTAACTTAATGGCATTGACTCAGGCGAGTGAGAATTAGAGAAAAATTACAATATCTTAAAGGTGATTATTGGAATTTATTAGTTATAGGTATGCTTATGAAAAATTTGCATTTTTTTCAGGATACACTAAATGCAATGAATGAAAATTGCGTATATATTTTAAAATAACATGATTGATGTGGTTCGTTTTCTCACCACATCTTACATTTCAGGTTACGAGTTATGTACATTTCTCAAGATGGGATTTATCAAGGATTGGGGGAATTTGAAGGAAATTATTGGAAAATTAGACTAACGTTTATGTTAAGCGGCACTAGACATGAAAGTAAAGTGTCCGTTTTAACGCTATCCTGAGTGTATAGCCCGACCGTAGCGACTTGGAGAGGCGTAGCGAGGGTGAAACGTTTCATCAGGATAACACCATTCTTGAGCCGCCGATAGGTCGGCCCCTCCAAGATAAATTATATATAAGGTGCATGACGCTATCGCTTATGCACCCTACGAGCTGCCATTAAGTTAAGAAAATTGGTTAGGGTAACCACAAGGGATTACCCATACAAATAAATATTTTATGTAGGGGCAATCCTTTGCCCTTAACTTAATAGCATTGAACGAAGACGTTGGGAACGAGAAAAAGCAATTTATTATGTATAATGTTATTTAAGATTTATCAATGCGTAAATCCTTAGTTAGTTTGGAAAATTGACTATAAATTTAGCACCATTGTCTGTTTTGCTTTCACACCAAATTTTACCAGACATTGCATTTACCAATTTATGTACAATAAATAAACCTAAACCAGTAGAATGTTCACCAGCAGTTGGACGTGGACTTAACTTTTGAAATTTACCAAATAGTTTATCTTTATCTTGAATACTCAATCCAGCACCTTCATCTTTAATTTCACATTGTGTAGTTTTATCATCAATAAATAATTTTATGCAAATATTTTTACCATGAGGAGAATATTTAACTGCATTAGAAATTAAATTATCAAATATTTGATAGGTTGCATCTTCATCTACATTTGCACAATATTTAATATTATTACGATAATTAAAATTTATCTTAATGGATTTCTTTTGTGCTATATTCTTATAGTGTTCAACTACAGATTTCAATATTGGTAAAATATCCATTTTAATTAATTTTAAATTAACTTTACCAGATTCTATAGCATTTACATCTAATAAATTTGTAATCAAAGTAAACATTTTCTCTGAACTAATTTTTATCATTTTGGAATATTCAATAATTTCTTCATCAGACATATCAGTAAATTCTTCATAAATTTCCTCTGCATAACCTTTAATTGCAGATAATGGATTTTTCAAATCGTGTGCAGCTATACCTAAAAATTCATTCTTTTCTTGATTTAATTTGATTAACTCTGCATTTTTAGTTTCAATTTTTTTATTTAAAAGTAAAGCAATAGATTTAGCTTCACGTTCTTTAGCTAAATTAATTTTGTCATTTTCTGCTTGTTTATGTTCGGTAATATCTCGCCAAGAAATAAAAATAACATTTTTAGAATTATGTTTAATTACAGTTAATGAAACGTCAGCAGGAAATATTTCACCATTTATACGTTGATGTAACCATTCAAAACTATGCGTACCATTTTTAATGGCAATTGACATCATTTCATTAGCTTTTTTAGATGATAATCTGCCATCTGCTTGTTTTTTTGGTGATATTTTTTCTAGAGATAAATTTAATACCTCTGTCTTATTTTTCGCACCTAATATTTTAATCGAACCATTATTACACTCACTAAATTTACCATTTTCTATTATTAAAATACCATCATTAGTATTTTCGACGATAGCATTTATTTTCTTTTCTTTTTCTTGACGATTTTTAATCATTTCATTAATAACTATTGATAAAAATCTAAAATCTTGTATTTTAAATTGCTGTGGATTTAATAACTTATTTTTTAATGCTGATTTATTTAAAAAATTACTAATTATAAAAAATTCTGCTGAAATGCTTTTTATTAAATAATATATCATTAAAAAAATAAAGCTGGAAATGATAAATATTAAAATTAATCGTTCTTTTAAAATGGTATTTTGCTTATCTAAATAATATTGACTATTAGTTAGGTGAATTCCATAACCAATAACCCAATCCCATTGTGGAAAATAACGAGCATAAGTAATTTTTGGTGCAAGTTCATTATTATTATTAGAATTTTCCCACCAATATTTAGTAAATCTACTATTATCAGTTTTACTAGATTTTATAATATTTTGCATAAATTTATTTTGCTTAACATCTTTCAAATTAAATACGTTTTTTCCAACTAAAGATTTATCTGGATGTAATAACATCTTACCCTTGCTATTCAAAATGAAGATATAACCGTTATGTTCTAGTTTAATTTGTTTAATCCATTGTTCCATCTCTTTTTTAATTAAAATTTCAATATCATCTAAATATTCACCAGCACCAATAAGCCAATTTAATGGTTTTACTAATCGAATAAATGAATACTTAAGGAACATTTCTCCTTTATCTTTATTATCAGGTTTTTCCCAATAATATGTCGAATAACCAAATTTTTTAGTTTTAGCAATATTTATAAATTCTTGAATGATAAATTTGCCTTTTTTATCTTGCAAATTAATAACATTTTTGCCTTGTAATCTTGGGCTACCATAATGAATTTGCATTTTACCTTCTAAATCCATAATAAAATAATAACCATTACCATTATCCCAAGTTATTGAAAATAGTGCATCATGTAAAATTTCATGAATTTCTTTGATAGTTTTAGTATCTTTATACTTATTATAAATATGCAATGCGATTCTATGAGCTTGATTTACATGTTCTTTAAGCTCTGTTTTTAAACGAAATTTAGCTTGATTTTGCTGATAAATAATTTGTTCTAATGTATTATCAACTACCATACGAATTTTACTTTTTAAAGAATTTTCAAGTTGTTGTTCAAATTGATGATATTCTTCAGTAGTTTCGATATAATTGTAATAAATAAAATATGAAATTAACAAAATTAAGATTACAGTAAAATAAGTAATAGTTTGTTTTAAATTAAT
>DAOUSR010000142.1 GCA_030627125.1 Thioploca sp. | reverse complement strand
CCTACGATATTCAAATAATACAATAACGGAGGATGCTGTTTACAGCATAAATTATTATGACTTATAAATCAATATGTTATTTCTTGAGTTTGATGTTGTTGGGGTCGGTGGGTTATGCAGCTGATGTTGAAGTGGCTAACAATAGTGACAGTGGTTCTGGTTCCTTACGGCAAGCAATCGTTGATGTAGGTAGTGGAGATACTATTACTTTTAACAGTAGCTTAGATGGTGGAATAATTACTCTTACTAGTACTGAATTGAATATCAGTACCTCATTAATAATCGATGCTTCTGCATTATCTTCAAGTATAACTATTAATGGTGGAGGTAACAGAATATTTTATATATCTAATGCTAATTCTGGTGATGTGGAAATTAGAGGTATTACTATAACTGATGGTTCTCATAATAATAAAGGAGGGGGTATTTCTAATGAAGGAACTGGAACACTAAAAATATATGATAGTGTTGTTACTAGTAATAATGTTACTGGTGGTAGTGGTGGTGGTATTTATAATGAAGGCACATTAACTATTAATAATAGTATTGTTAGTGATAATACAAGTAGTAATGGTGGTGGTATTTATAATGCGAGTGCAGGGACATTAACATTAGAGAACAGTACTATTATTGGTGATGATAGTACTAATAATAGTGCTGATAATGGTGGTGGTATCTATAATTTAGGTACGTTAACATTAAATGATAGTACTGTTAAAAATAATGAAGCTACAAGTGGTAATGGTGGTGGTATATACAATAATGGAAAATTAACCATAAATAATACTACTATTGATGATAATACTGCTAGTAGTGGCGGTGGAATTCAAATTGGTCCCGATTCTGGAGATGTTACACTGACTAATTGTACAATTTCCAATAATACTGCTAAACATGCAAATGGAGGTGGAGCTATTCGTACTGCTAGTTCTGCTACTACCACTATAACTAATTGTACGATTAGTAATAATCATGCTACTAAAAATAATAGTAATGGAGGAGGGATTATTTCAAAAAATGGAACATTAAATTTAAATAATAGTACTGTTTATGGTAATGATATTGGTACTGGTACTGGTACTGGCGGCGGTATATATAGATATACAGGTACAGTTAGTATCAAAAATACAATAATAGCAGGAAACATAAAAGGGACATCAACACCAGATGATTGTGGTGGAACTATCACTTCCAATGGTTATAATTTATTTGGCTATAATTCAACAGTAGGTGATACTGGATGTCCTACTGATAATACTACAAATAACATAAGCACAGTTCTTAATACAACTTTAGATACAGAAGATGGAACTCACCATTTAAAACCTCACGATCTATCTACCTCTTTTATAAATCCTGCCATTGATACTGGAGATAATGCTAGTTTACCTAATGATATTGATGATTGGGATGAGGATGGAAGTACTACTGAAGAAATACCGTTTGATCAACGTGGTGCTAGCTATCCTAGGACGTATGACGGAGACACTGATGGTATATCTACTGTAGATATAGGTGCTTATGAATATAATCCACCAACTATAACTACTAATCCAGGTCTAACTGTAGAACGAAATAATACTGTTACCATTACTAGCAGTGAGCTTGAAGCCAGTGATGTTCAAGATACTGATACAAATTCACTAATTTTCACAATAACCGATTTATCAACTGAAAATGAGCTAAAAAATGACGGTAGTACATTAGCAGTTAATGATACGTTTACTCAACAAGATATTAATGACAATAAACTGAGTTATTTTAATAATGACGGAACTGGTAGTTATGCTTTTAAATTCACTGTTCATGATAGTTCTGATGAAGTAACTACTGAACAAGTTTTTAATATAACAGTAGAAGATCATCCGCCAACTGTGGATATTAATACTCGTATAGCTGTAGAAAATGGAAACACCATTATTATTAGTAACAGTGAACTAGCAGCTAGCGATGTTCAAGATGATAATAATTTATTAACCTTTACCATAATATCTGAACCAACCAATGGCATACTAAAAAATAATACTACCCCATTGGTTGATAACAATACATTTACTCAGCAAACCATTACCAATAATGAATTAAATTATACTCATAATGATAGTTTAACTACTAGTGATAGTTTCACATTCACAGTTCATGACAGTATAAATCCTCCTATTGCTACACAAATTTTTAACATAACTATTGGAGATAAACCAAATTATATTCTAACTGTAAACCCGACTGGCAGTGGTACAGTAACTGGAAGCGGAAATTATCCAGAAGGAACATCTGTATCAATAACCGCAACCCCAGATTCAGGTTACGAATTCAGTGGTTGGTCAACTGGCTGTTCCAATTCATTCACCATAACCAGTGATATAACCTGTACTGCCACCTTCACCAAAATATATATCCCACCAGTAGACACCGGCCCACCTCCCCCTCCACCCCTACCACAAACTATGAAACTATTCATAGAAATGGATGGTGGCGGAACTGGCATATTCGAACTAAGCCCAAGATACAACGAAAAAGTATGTAGCGAGCAAGATGGACAATGCCACTACGTTTACAACACAGCTACCAAAGTAACAATCACCGCCATAGCCGACAAAAACTCCAACTTTGAATACTGGGGTGGAGCCAGTTCTTGCCGCAAAGGTAGCCAAACTGACCAAGGTGGAGAAGTAGCTATCTATCTGATAAAAAGCCTTACTTGCAAACTTAACTTCAAGCTAAAACCACAAAAATTAATGCTTAACTACGAAGGTGAAGGTAATGGTACGGTAAAAGTCTCTCCAGACCGAGGCACAGTCACCGCTTGCGAACAAGATAAATGTATAATTTTCGATGGCACTAAAGACATTACCCTAACTCCAGAACCAGACTCATACTCAAGATTCGATGAATGGACTGGTCACGAAGACTGTATGGACGATGGTGAAATCGCAGCATTAGCAATGATAAGCAACAAACTTTGCAACGCCAATTTTGTATTACTACCAACCTATGGATTAACCGTAGGCAAAACTGGTAGCGGCACTGGTGTTATAGTACAAGAACCAACAGGTAAAAACTGTGTAGATAATGTCTGCGAATACGCCGAAGGTAGCGAAGTTGTGCTAACGGCCCAAGCTGATCCAGTAAGCTCAACCTTTGCTGGCTGGAGTGAAAACTGTAATAATGGCAACCTAACCATAACAACAGATATAACCTGCACCGCAAATTTCATGCAGAAGCCAACTTACCAACTATCCTTACAAACCAATGGTGATGGCAATATTACTGCAAATCCACCTCCACCTATTGACGATAAATATTTTGCCGGCCAAATTGTCACTCTAGTCCCAGAATTAGGTGTTAATATCAAAGGAGTAGATTTTATTGGTGATTGCGATAGCGATAAAATAGTTATGGATAAAGATAAAAGTTGCTTGGTGAAATTTACGGAAGCAGAAACTCCACCGATTGATCCAGAAAAACCCTATACTTTACATCTAATTATAGAAGGAGCAAATGGAACCGTGCTGGTAAATTCACTTGCGGGCCAAACTACTTGCAATGGTTATTGTACCAACAATTATTCTGTTAACACATTAGTTTCTATGGGTATTCAACCTACTGCAAATGCTCGATTCACTGGTTGGAGTGAAGAATGTATAAGTGGCCAGATTATCATGGTTCAAACCAAAGCTTGTACCGCAACATTTGAACCCATTTATACTTTAAGCGTTGCTAAAAAAGGAGCTGGTAATGGTACCATAACTAGCGATAGCGGGATTAATTGTGGAGAGCATTGTCAAACGGTACAACAGGTTGGTGATGTTGTTACTCTTATCGTTACTCCCACTCCAGAATCAATTTTTGAGAGTTGGAATAGTAGTTGTTTTGGTGGCCAAGTTACTATTAATGCCAGTAAGATATGTACCGCAACTTTTACTAAGAAACCAACTTACAAACTAACTGTTGCTACTGAAGGCATTGGTAACGGTAAAATTGAAAGCAATCCGGTTGGTATTGATTGTGGTGATATTTGTGAAGCTCAGTTTTTAAAAGAAGAGATTCCAATGGTAGTTAAACTCACGCCTTATGCCAATCCGGGTTCCATATTTACCGCTTGGTCTTGTGAGGATGAAACAATTATCGGAGTTAAAGATATAATCATGGACGGCAACCAGCATTGTACCGCTAAATTTGATTCCTATGGAACCTTACAATTTGCAATTGATTCACCACTGGAAGTTAATGAAGAAACTGATACAATTATTCTAGCTGTTAAGCGTGTGGGTGGAACTCTTGGCGAAGTTGCGACAGATTATAAAACTACCGACGGTGGTGCTAACAGTGAAGATTACACAGCCCAACAAGGGACTTTGACTTGGCAGGATGGTCAAAATGATACTCAATTCATTACCATACCTATTTTGGCTGATAAACTCGCAGAAGCCGATGAAACTTTTGTCGTAACATTGTTAAATTCCACTGGTAATGCTGTATTAGGCACGCCACACCAACTGGAAATTACTATCAAAGATGTTCCTTGGCAAAGTTATGTGCAGTTTGCGATGCCAGAATATGAAGTTAATGAAAGCGAAAAAATGATAAGATTGATCGCTACTCGGGCTGGCAGTAGTAGAATCCCTATTGAAGTTGCAATCCGTACTGAAAATGGCACCGCTAATGATGATGATTATCAATTGGTTCAGACTAATTTAGCTTGGGACAGTGGAGATATGGAACCTAAATCGGTTGACATTAATATCTCGCAAGATGAATTGGAAGGTATTGAAGAATATTTCTTAGTGGCCATAGATAAAATTACCGAAGAAGGTTTGGAATTAGACCCAGATAAGATTGTAACAGTTGTAACAATTTTTGACACTCCACCTACTGGCAGTGTGGAATTTGATAGAACTAGCTATAATATTGACGAAACTGACCAAATCGTGGAAATATTAGTCAATCGAGTTGGTGGTAGCAGTGGTGAAATTTCAGTAGAATACGCAACCCTAAATGGAACTGGTGATGATGAGGCAATAGCTGGGCAAGATTTTAATGCTACCAGTGGAACTTTACGTTGGACTGATGGCGACACTACAGCAAAATTGCTCACAGTGCCGATAATACTAGATAATGTTAAAGAAACTGCCGAAACGTTTAGTTTAAACTTATCTAATCCTACTGGTGGTGCGGCTTTAGGCGTACAAAATAGCACTACTATTGAAATCGCCGATATGACTGGTGGCAGCCTCAGCTCTGGTGATGATGAAGTTAATTACCCGGGAATTTTAAAATTTAGTCAAACTGAATACACTGTACTCGAAGGTGTTGGCGAAGCAGTCATAAGCGTTGAGCGGATTGGTGGGCAGTTTGGTGAGGTTAAAGTAAAATATACTACGCAAGATGATATCATAGCTACTGCCGGTATAGTCTACGAACCAACTAGTGGTGAATTAATCTGGGACGCTGGTGATGCTGAAGCTAAACAATTCGCTATCAAGCTATTTGATAATGATTTTATCGGAACCGATCAAGTCTTGTATATCAAGCTCTCCGAATCAACTGGCGGCACATTCATTGAAAATAATGAAGCGGTAATAAATATCCAAGATGATGATAAAGCCATTTTTGTATTATCAGCAGATGCTTATGCAAATTATGAAGGCAAAGATGCTATTGTTAGAATTTTTCGACTTGGAGATAATTACATCAGTAAAGTTGCCTTGGATTATACCATTGAGGATGAAACTGCGATTGCTGGGGAAGACTATACTAAGGTAGTAAAAACTTTAGTGTGGGAAAGCGGTGATACTACAGTAAAGGAAGTAAAAATTCCACTGCGGTTTGATAGATTGGAAGAAGATAAGGAAACGTTCCTCTTTACTCTAGCGAAAGCCAGTAACAGTGCTACTATTGGCACTCCTGATACAGCTACAATTACCATCGTGGAAACTGATCCAGCCGATTGTAAACCTACTACAAATGGCAATAGTAAACAACAAGTTGCTTGTTATCTTGCCAACAAACCTGAAGTGGTGATAGAGAATTTAACGGTTGAACCATATGGCACTATTGATGGCGGTACTCTGAAGGGAACCATACATAATTCTGGTTTGATTCAAAATGTAACTTTAACTTCTGGTACAGTGCTAGAAGGTGGAATTATAGCAGGTAATATCGTTGGTGAAGCTGGTGCTAATGAATGTGTACGCCCACTTCTAAAGGGAGTAGAAATTGCAGCTGGTACAACTTTAAGCAATGTTATAATTGGCTCTGATGCAGTTTTTGACCCGATTAATACTAAATTAGGTATTGGGATGGTATTTGAAGATAATAGCTTGATTCCAAATGATATTAGTTTAGAATTGATGTTAGGTCAGATGCCACCAATATTTGGCCAACCTGTTACTATCCTCACGAATGATGTTTTATGCAATATTAATCACAATGGAATTTTAGGGGTTATCAATGAATTAGTTGATGTTAAAACCCTAATTGGTAGACTGAAACAACATGCTGAATATGGCTATTTATATGCTTATTTTGGAGAATTGCGCTATGCCCTGTTACCAATGCAAGTTAAACATATACTACGAACTCAAGTAATTGATTTAATTCCCCAAGGCCTAACTATAACGGATGATAATAAAGTGACATTTATAACTCATCTGGGCCGAGAAGTAATAGCTCATCCAGTAGTTCAAGCTCCAACTGCTTTCAATGAGGCGTTGCAAGCTTTAGGACTTGAGCCGGCTATTATGTTGAATAATGGTAATATTCAGGTTAATACTAGCAATACTTATTTTTATCAAGGTCGAGCTAGTTTAACTGCTGCAATTACTAATAATCCTATAGGGTTACATACCGATAGCATACCTGTCAGTTTAGTGTTTACAGATAGCGATCGTCGTCGCCAACAGTTTATCTATCCAGCAGCAGCTGATACGGAAGCATTGTATGCTCTGCCAGCTACTAAATTAACTAATGAAGGCTTATTGACGGTACAAATTAATAATCGTAGTTATACTGGTCTGCTAGATTATGTTGTGACTAAAGAAAACAGCAAAGAACTATCCATCCAAGAAGTTGGGGATGTTAATGGTGATAATTGTCCCGATCATAAGTTAAATTACCCTAATGGAAATAGTCAAATTATTTTTTGTACTCCATAGATTTGAACTCCTCGCTTGGTTCTGTCGGGTTATAATTTGAAATAACTCGACATGATTTTGAGATTGAAATTAATGACTGATGTTAATTCTTTCGTTAAAAAATAAGATTGAACAGATTTATTTTGAAGAGTTTATTGGAGATTGCTTTATCCCTGATTCAACTAACAAGGAAAGAGCTAAAGATATTCATTTGGTTTATACAGAGAGGTAACTGATGGACTTAAAAACAATTTTTGGGTTTCTAATAATTTTTATCATGGGCGTTTCTATGGCGTTTTATGCTGGTAAAATTAGTAATGGTTTTGTAACCATTGATAATTTACGCTGGAACGTTCAACATCTTGAACAAGAATTGGTAAAAAAAACAGGCATTGAACTCAGGGCTGAGAATCGCCAAGAGTCCAAGGCTGAACAAGCTTTTACTAAAGCAGAATCTTTGTTAAAACAAGGTGATTTGGTCAATGCTGGACTGTATTTTAGTAATGGCATCAGTCAAGAACCGGGTAATTGGGCTAAAATTAATCGTTATCAACAAAGCGTGTTGGATTATTGTCAGAAGCGTGTTGATAATGGTGATTATGAAATGGCTTTTAATGTGTTAAGTGATATGAAGTCTTTTATGCTTAATCAAACACTTTATCTTCATGTTAAAGATATTGATAAATTGCAACAAGTATTGGCGAATATTACCAAACTGAAAGAATCAATCATTGCTAAAATGAAACTAGTAACTCAGAATGAAATGACTCAATTCGTTAAAAATTTACTAGCTAAAAGTGACAAATTGGTTACTCAAAGTTTAGTGGTTGACAGTTCAAACCAAACAGTCTCACATATCGAAGTTTTAAAGGAAAATTTATTTTCTTTACAGTCACTTGATACTAATGTTGTCAAACAAAATGACCCTGTCAAAATTGCTCAACAAATAACACAATTGGAAAGCACAATAGCGACATTTGAACAACATTTGGCAACTGCTAAAGCTGCCAATAATATTCTAACACTTGTGCAGCTAGCCACACAGTTTATCGATAATGCTAAAAATGAATCAGCACAATCCGATTTTATTTTATATTATTTAACTTCGGCAGAATCTATTATTCGCCAATTGGTTTTAGTCACACCAAATAAGAAAATAGTTAAAATGCAAATTGCTACGCTCTCCAAACAATTAGGGCAAGCTAAACAAGAAATTGCTAAACGACAATCTGCAACTATTTTGCATGAAATTGAACAAGCAGCTAATCAACTTGAAATTAACAAACGTGGTAAAGCTCAAAAAGCTATTGAACAATTAATTCAATTTCGACAACTAGTTGCTGAAAAAGCTAGTAAATTATCTTCTGTAGAAGCTCTTGAAAAAGCTCAAGCACGGATGCAAAAAGTCAATACCCAAATTGCCGACTGGCAAGCAAAACGAATTCGCAAATATGAAAGATGGGCTGTTGGTCAAATTACTAATTTTTACAACAAACATCTGGGTGAATTAGATGCAACGACGGATACTGATGAAGAACGCATTGAGTCTGGTATACTTACATATCTTGGTAATATAGACATTCGTTACCTATCTACACCTGCTCAAACGGCTTATAATGAAGCTTTTCAAAAATT
>DAOUSR010000072.1 GCA_030627125.1 Thioploca sp. | reverse complement strand
TTGAAGCGGCTAGTACAAAGATTGTAAGACATATCAAAGGCAGTCATCATATATTTGATGGTCAAGTAGAATATTGGAACCAAAGAACTTCTCAAACCAATCGGCATCGGTCCCAACTTAATAGCCGCCGGAGCTAAAACTGTAATTGGAACTCTATGGGCTTATGACGGTTTCGCTGCCCTGTGCTTCAGCTATCACTTCTACCAAATTTCCTCACCACATCTTACATTGCAGGTTACGAGTTGAATCAGCCCTCCGTAGCAAGGGAAAGTTAGAACTATTTAGGCTTAACACTACCAATATCTAAATCAAAAGTAAAAGCTCCTGCTTGTTGATTCATTTTAATATCATAAATAGTTGTACCACCAAATACATCTGGAACAGATACACAAGGTACATGCAATTGACCAGCAAGTGAATAGTTTGCTATGCAATCATTATCATTTAAAACGATTATACCACAAGAAATTGGATTACTAATACACGCTTGTTTACCGGCATCAAAGCCATCATCATATGTTGCATTATTACTTGAATTAGATGAAGCACTATTATGAAAATCTGATTGCCAAATATTTGCAACATATTCTGGATGGTCAATAAAAGGATTTCTATTACCTTGCCATTCAAAAATCTTATCATTTCTTAGTAGCTCTTGCTCATTTGGTGGGTCTTGTATATGCCACTCTAACAAAGTTGCAAGTTTGCCAATTTTTGTAACATTCGGTTGAGACTCATTCACATTGTCTGTTATTTCTAAATCGGGTTCATTATCTACCGTTCCCTCATAACGAACTGCCATGTAAAAAATACCTCTGGCAATATCTCCCTTAATTTCATTTGGTACTTCCCATGAATCATTATCATATTGTACCAAAGGTGCTTCAGGTAAAATCTTGTTTCCACCATTATCAAAGTCTAATATTCCTCTTGCAGTATTAACTGTGACTAATGATGGTCGTAAATGGTGTACATCAGTATAAGCTGGCCAACCTGCTTGAGAAAAACCATGAGATTTAGGCCAAGTGTGTTCCCGATTCCATTCACCTATATTACCGCCATGTTGTGATTTTGGTAGGGACTGTTGACTATAAATCAAGATTAAATTATTAGTATTGTTTGGGTCTTCATCAGTTTCTTGTAGAATATCCCACACTTTTTTATAACTGTACCTTTTGTGATTAGCTATAATATCATGAAGAACTGATTTTAACGCAACACCAGTTTTACCAGTTGCTTCTGTATAATAGTCAGTGGGTACATCTGCTAATAATTTTCCTGTTGAAATACATAACAAGAATATACAAAGCATTTTACATTCATTCATCAAATTATTATCTCTTTGTAAAATTTGTTTTCTGTGCCTAACACCTATGTTAAGCGGCACTAGACATGGACGTAAAATATCTGCTTCAACGCTATCCTGAGTGTAACCTGTGCCATAGCGATTTGGATTTTTATTTCAATTATTTATGACCCGAAAAATGGGAATGCACCCATATTAATTTAGTATCTGATGTATGGTAATTACTCTACTATCACTTAGGAATGAGGATTTAATAACTTCCAAAACTTGAATGTCCAAATCTGTCAGGTTTAATTTCGGATTTTATTAAATCCTGATTCCTTAGATTGGGAGAAAAACCACGGTTTCTTAACTTTGATAATCCTAAGAGATTTTATTATTATACAAGTTTTTTGGAATCTTGTACACAGCGTTACATTGAAATTGTAGAAACAAGGCATGCCTTATCTCTACGTTATAATATATTTAGCTTAATCTATTTGCATAGTAAGTAGTTACGTATTTTTAATAAAAATTGAATATTGTGTTAAAATACAATCTTATTTAAACACCGAGGAATTTATATTGAATCACAGTGCATTACCACAGAAACAAGGGCTATACGATCCACAAAATGAACATGATGCTTGTGGTGTTGGTTTCATTGTTCACATTAAAGGCCAAAAAAACCACACAATCGTTGAGCAAGGTTTAGAAATTTTAAATAACTTAGCTCATAGGGGAGCCGTAGGAGCTGACCCATTATCCGGAGACGGTGCTGGAATTCTTATTCAAATTCCCGATAGTTTTATCCGAGCTAAATGCGACTTTACCTTACCACCAGTGAGCGAATATGGTATTGGCATGGTATTTTTACCTCAAGAAACCAAAAATCGTATTGCTTGTGAAAATATAATCGCCAAAGTCGTTGTAGAAGAAGGCCAAAGCGTCATTGGCTGGCGAGACGTACCGACGAATAACGAAGGTTTAGGTGAAGATGTCAAAGCCATTGAACCAACAGTACGACAAATATTTATCCAGAATAACTGTACCGATCAAGACAGTTTTGAACGTAAGCTATTTATAATTCGTAAAATTATAGAACATGCAGTTGAGCAGAATTTAAAATTAGACAAAGCTCATTTTTATATTCCATCACTGTCATCCCGCACTCTGCTATACAAAGGTATGTTGTTAGCCGATCAAGTAGGGAACTATTATCTGGATTTACAAGATAAACGGATGGTGACAGCATTAGCATTAGTGCATCAACGTTTTTCTACCAATACTTTTCCAACTTGGGATTTAGCTCAACCTTTCCGCATGATTTGCCATAATGGTGAAATTAATACCTTACGTGGTAATGTGAATTGGATGGCGGCTCGGCGACATTCTATGGCTTCGGAATTGCTGGGTGATGATTTAGCTAAAATTTGGCCATTGATTGACGAAGGTCAGTCCGATTCAGCCTGTTTTGATAACGCTTTGGAATTACTGGTTGCTGGTGGTTACTCATTGGCAGAAGCTATGATGCTACTGATTCCTGAAGCGTGGACGAAAAACCCGTTGATGGATTCTAAACGTAGAGCTTTCTATGAATACAATGCGGCCATGATGGAACCTTGGGATGGCCCAGCAGCAGTAGCATTTACTGATGGTGTCCAGATTGGAGCTACTTTAGATCGGAACGGTTTACGTCCAGCTCGTTATTTAATTACTAATGATGATATGGTGATAATGGGTTCGGAAATGGGAGTATTGACCATTCCGCAAGAAAAGATTATTAAAAAATGGCGGCTCCAACCCGGCAAGATGTTTTTGATTGATACTGAACAAGGTCGGATCATTGAAGATGAAGAGATAAAAAATGCTCTGATTAGCCGAGTTCCTTATCAACATTGGTTGAATGAAACTAAGATCGTATTAGAAAAATTGCCGGATGAAGTGACAGCTATGCCACCTGATGCTGCTACTTTATTAAAACGCCAACAGGCTTTTGGCTACACCAAAGAAGACCTAAAAATATTTTTGATGCCGATGGTTATCACTGGGCAGGACCCAATCGGTTCAATGGGAGTTGATACTTCTTTAGCCGTGTTGTCCAACCGACCTCGGATGCTGTACGATTATTTCAAACAAAATTTTGCTCAAGTTACCAATCCTCCAATCGATCCAATTCGAGAAGAACTGGTCATGTCGTTGGTGTCATTCATCGGCCCACGACCTAATTTATTAGGTTTCAAAGAAGATTTACATAAACGCTTAGAAGTTCAACAGCCTATTTTAACCAATAGTGATTTAGAGAAAATCCGTAAGATTGAAACTCGTTCGGATGGTGCGTTTAAGACCAAAACATTAAGCATGTGCTACACAATACACAGATTGCAAGATTCATCTCAAACTAAGGTTTGCAGTTCTACCGAGATGGAAACTGCCTTAACAGATTTATGCAACAAAGCCGAACAAGCGGTATTGGCTGGCAATAATATTTTAATTCTATCCGATAGAGATATTGACGCTGACCATATTGCAATTCCAGCTTTATTAGCTACTTCGGCAGTACATCACCATTTGATTGATAAAGGTTTACGAACTGAATCTGGGTTAGTGGTGGAAACTGGAGAAGCTAGGGAAGTACAACATTTCTGTCTATTAGCCGGTTATGGTGCAGAAGCTATCAATCCATATTTAGCCATTAATACTATCTCATCCAATCAGGATAGCATACCAACCGAACTTAGTTTAGATAAAGCTCATCAAAACTATATTCAAGCAATTGGGAAAGGTATCTTAAAAGTCATGTCTAAGATGGGTATATCCACCTATCATTCTTATTGTGGGGCCCAAATCTTTGATGCGATTGGGTTAGCTGATGACTTTATGGCAACTTATTTCACTGGAACTCAATGTAAAACTTCTGGCGTTGGTTTAGCTCAAGTTGCAGAAGAAACTATCCTTCGCCATAGGGTGGCTTTTGGAGATAAGCATTTATATAGGAATGCGTTGGATGTTGGAGGCGAATATGCCTATCGAGAAAAAGGTGAAAATCACGCTTGGACTCCAGAAACTATCAGTCAGATACAGCATGCAACTAGGCAAAACGATCGAACCTTATATGATAAATTTGCTAAACAAATCAATGAGCAGAATGAGAATCTTTTAACTTTACGTGGTTTATTTGAATTTAAATTCTTAGAGCAAGCAATCCCATTAGCAGAAGTAGAACCAGCTTCTGAAATCGTGAAACGCTTTGCCACCGGAGCAATGTCATACGGTTCAATTTCCTATGAAGCTCATACCACATTAGCAATTGCCATGAATCGGATCGGCGGTAAATCCAACACGGGCGAAGGTGGTGAAGAAGTCGAACGCTTTACTCCAATGGAAAATGGTGATTCCAAACGTTCTGCCATCAAACAGGTTGCTTCGGGACGGTTCGGAGTAACTACTGAATATTTGGTCAATGCTGATGATATTCAAATTAAGATGGCCCAAGGAGCCAAACCGGGTGAAGGCGGTCAATTACCAGCTCATAAAGTCAATAAAACTATTGCCAAAGTTCGTTATTCCACCCCCGGAGTTGGTTTAATTTCACCGCCTCCACACCATGATATTTATTCAATTGAAGACTTAGCCCAGCTAATTCATGACCTGAAAAATGTCAATCCAAAGGCTCGGATCAGCGTCAAACTGGTATCGGAAATTGGGGTTGGAACTGTAGCGGCTGGTGTTTCCAAAGCTCATGCAGATCATGTAACGATTTCTGGTTACGATGGTGGAACTGGTGCTAGTCCGGTCACGTCTATCAAACATGCTGGTTCGCCGTGGGAAATTGGCTTGGCAGATACTCATCAAACCTTGGTATTAAACAAGTTACGAGGTCGGATTGCAGTCCAGACTGATGGTGGAATCAAGACCGGACGTGATGTGGTGATAGCTAGTTTATTGGGAGCGGATGAGTTCGGTTTTGCGACCATCGCTCTGGTTGTAGAAGGCTGTATTATGATGCGTAAATGCCATCTCAATACCTGTCCGGTTGGAGTTGCTACTCAAGACCCTGAATTACGAAAAATGTTTACTGGTAAACCGGAACATATAGTTAATTACTTTATGTTTGTGGCCGAAGAAGTGCGGGAGTTGATGGCAAAGTTGGGTTTCCGTACTTTCAATGAGATGATTGGGAAATCTTCGGAAAAGCTGGATATGCGGCAAGCTATTTCGCATTGGAAAGCTAAAGGACTTGATTTTGCTAATATTTTATATAATCCAGAAGTTGGACCAGAAGTTGCCATTTACAATTGTGAAACTCAGGATCATGGTTTAGATAAAGCGTTAGATCAAGAGTTTATTAAGCAGGCTCAACCAGCGTTGGAAAACCAAACTCCAATCCAGATTAATTCACCGATTTATAATTATAACCGTACTTGTGGAGCGATGCTGTCGGGAGAGGTTGCCAAGCGTTATGGCCATGCTGGTCTGCCAGAAAATACGATTAAAATTAATTTGACAGGTTGTGCTGGCCAAAGTTTTGGGGCTTTTGTGGCTCGTGGAATTACTGTTGAGTTAGTTGGAGAGGCAAATGATTATGTTGGTAAAGGTCTGAGTGGTGGTCGGTTGATTATCTATCCACCGCCAGAATGTCCGATAGTTCCTGAAGATAATATTATCGTTGGTAATACTGTGTTATATGGTGCTATTAGTGGTGAGTGTTATTTCCGAGGCATTGGTGGGGAGCGGTTTGGGGTGCGTAATTCTGGGGCGATTGCTATAGTTGAAGGGGTTGGTGATCATTGTTGTGAGTATATGACTGGTGGAGTTGTGTTGGTGCTGGGCCAGACTGGGCGTAATTTTGCGGCTGGTATGAGTGGCGGTATTGCTTATGTGCTGGATGAAATTGGTGATTTCAGTAAACGGTGTAACATGGCGATGGTGGAATTAGAAGCTATTACTAAATCTGCGGTTGAGTTAACTGGTTTGGATGCGGTTATGGAGGATATGTTAGCTGATGATGAAATGCGGATTAAAACGTTAATTACTCGGCATTTACAGTATACTTATAGCAGTAGAGCTAAAAATATTCTGAATAATTGGGATGAATATTTGCCTAAGTTTGTTAAGGTGATGCCGGTTGATTATCGGCGGGCTTTGATACAGATGCGGGAAGAGGGGTAGTATTAAAAAAATCTGTCAGGTTTTAGAGACTTGGCAGGTTTTTAATTTAGAAAATGGTTCTCTTTGGGCGGAGGATATGCATGAATTTCTATTAGACTTGTATAAAAATTCATATCCCAATACAGAGCAAATCCATCAACATTATTTCTCAAGCAGATATTGAGGAACCTCCTCCAAAACCTAGTAAACGTGACAGACCTAAACAATCTGTTGGTAGAAATTTACTTAACCGACTTCGTAAATATGAAGATGGGGTACTTGCATTTGCATTAGACCCTGATATACCGTTTACCAATAATCAGGCAGAACGGGTGCCTCTTCTATATAGTTATAGGTAGGTAGTTACGGCAGTCCTAAATAAAGTAGTGGTAATGGTTTTAAATCCCAATTAATTAACCACTACTTTGTTTAGGACTACCCTTAATTCCAAGCTGAGCTTTTAGAACGAGTAACCATTTTCAAATTTCACTTATCAACACATTTTATACAACGAGTATTTGTTGGATCAACTTCAAGTCTACGAATAGTCATTTCTTCCCCACATACAAAGCATTCACCATAATTTCCTGATTCAATTCGATGTAATGCACCATCAATCATTGACAATTTGCGTTGTTGTCGTCTCACAAATTCCTGTGCTATTTGCTGATGTTGCATAGCATCCATACGAGAAAGCCTACCAACCTTAGCTTGATCTAACTCTATTGGTTTACTAGCTTCTGTATCTTTAAGTTCTTGTAATTTATCTTTTAAAATAAATAATTTTTGTTTAAATTGTTCAATTTTTATATCATTCATTGGAATTATATATTATATTTATAAATGACTATTATGCTATAATCAAAAAATTTGTCAATCTACCAACATCTCCCGCTAAAAAATGTGAAGTGAACATAGAGCAAAAATCCTTTTTCGGAACGTGTCTATTCTTCTTTTGTCAATGAGGATAAACACATAGGCTCGTCCCTACATCGCATGATACAATGGTTCAAAACGATGTCAACCAAAGTTAAATTATGAAAAGTACAAAAAAATTATTGGTAAAATAACAAATTTTTGAAGTTGATGCTACAATTTATTCAGTAGCTATTTATCCCAATAACAGTTTAATTGCCACTTCTGATGATTAAAGGTAGGATTGGAATATCCACTATTAGAACTGAACATAAATATTTAGAGCTATATTTAGCTCATATAATCAGCAAGTTATCACGGCGATAGTACGATTCGAGTTTAGAATTTATCAGAAGCAGCTATTTCACATTTATTTACCTTACGACCCACGAATGAACCATTGTGGGATTTTCGTTGTGAAGATAAAGGTTGTAAGATAGCAGTGCCTTTATTAGGAGAACGAAAATTAGTATTGTATGATCTAGGAATGATTTATTAAAAGGTTATATTATGGCAAATGAACTATGTTTTAAAAATATCCATTTAGCAGATTCGTGGACTTTACCTGTTTATGAAAGTACTGGTGGTTATAAAATATTACGCAAAATTTTAACAGAACAAACTCCTCCCCAAGATATCATTGAGCAACTAAAAAATGCCAACTTACGTGGGCGTGGTGGAGCTGGCTTTCCGGCTGGTTTGAAATGGAGTTTTATGTTAGCAGTGCGTGATAAACCAATTCAAAAATACTTAGCTTGTAACTCTGACGAAGGAGAACCAGGTACTTTTAAAGACCGTGATATTTTACGTTATAACCCTCATGCTGTTATCGAAGGAATGGCAATCGCTTGCTATACAATAGGAGCAACAGTTGGATATAACTATATACGAGGTGAATTTGGTGAACCAATAGCTAGATTTGAAGCAGCTTTAAAAGAGGCTTATGCTGTTGATTTATTAGGTCAAAATATCTTGAATTCTGGAATAGATATTGATCTTTATACTCATTATGGTGCTGGTGCTTATATTTGTGGGGAAGAAACAGCGTTATTGGAATCTATTGAAGGCAAAAAAGGCCAACCACGTTATAAACCACCGTTTCCAGCTGCCTGCGGTTTATATGGTAAACCTACTACAATTAATAATACTGAAACTTTAGCTTCTGTGCCAAACATCTTAAGTAATGGCGGAGATTGGTTTTTAAATATCGGTAAACCCAATAATGGTGGTCCAAAATTATTTTCTATTTCTGGGCATGTTAATAAACCTGGTAACTATGAAATACCTATGGGGACTCCTTTTGCAGAGTTATTAGATATGGCTGGTGGCGTATTGAATGATCGTAAGCTTAAAGCCGTAATTCCTGGAGGCTCATCAACTCCAGTTTTGAAAGGAGAAGTAATGATGGACTTGACAATGGATTATGATTCTTTATCTAAAGCCGGTTCCATGCTAGGTTCAGGTGCAATTATTGTGATGGATGATACTGCTGATATGGTGAAAGTATTAGCACGTATTGCTCACTTTTACTATGAAGAATCTTGTGGACAATGTACCCCATGTCGAGAAGGTACTGGTTGGATGGCTAGAATAGTACAAAGAATTTATCAAGGTGAAGGTCGTCCAGAAGATTTAGATTTACTATTGGATACTGCTGATAAAATTGCTGGAAAAACTATTTGTGCATTAGGAGATGCTGCAGCTATGCCAGTTATTTCTTTTGTGAAAAACTTCCGTGAAGAATTCCAACATTATATTGAACATGGGAAAAGCATGATTTAAATTTAGCAGATTTATAGGTAATTTTCTAGGAACGAGCATGAAATCTTATTCTAAATAGTTTCGGAGTATTCATTTCAACTCCAAGGTTTATGCACGTTCCTTAATATTAATTCAGGTTGGGACTGAATTCTAATTAGGGTTATAACTAATCATTATATAAACGGAGCTTCACACCGATTGGATGTGGCTCCGCTTGATAATTACTTCAACTCATAAGTAGTTGTTAATTTTTTAGGAACTGCAACGTTATTTAATACCACGTATTGAGGTAAACCATTAGCATAAGGAGGATAATCTTCGCCTAAAATTAATGGTTGCAAATATTCACGGCAAGATTCAGTAATACCCATACCATCTTCACTAATGAAATCCATTGGCATCATTTTCTCAACATTAGCTACATCAGCCAAATCTGCTGAACCGATTTCCCATTTATAAGGGTTACTGGAAACTCGGACTACTGTAGGCATTACCGCATTTTTACCAGCTATAGCCAATTCCACTGCCGCTTTACCCAAAGCATAAGCTTGCTCCACATCAGTTTTAGAAGCGATATGCCGAGCTGACCGTTGTAAATAATCGGCAACTGCCCAATGGTATTTATAACCTAAGTTGCTTTTAACCATTTCTGCAATTACTGGAGCAACTCCACCTAATTGAGCATGACCAAACGCATCTTTACCACCAGCTTCAGCTAAAAATACCCCGTCTTTATTTTTAACCCCTTCTGATACCACGATAGAGCAGTAACCATAATTCTTAACTGCAGCATCAACTTTAGCTAAGAATTTTTGTTCATCAAATACAATTTCTGGAAATAAAATTATATGCGGAGCATCACCTTCCTTCTCAGCCGCTAAACCACCAGCAGCAGCGATCCAACCAGCATGTCTACCCATCACTTCCATAACAAAAATTTTGGTAGAAGTTTTAGCCATTGATGCAACATCAAAACTAGCTTCTCGAATGGAAACAGCAACATACTTGGCTACTGAACCAAAACCAGGACAGTTATCAGTGATTGGTAAATCATTATCAACGGTTTTTGGTACGCCAACACAAGTAATTGGATAACCCATTTTTTCACCAATTTGGGATACTTTGTGGGAAGTGTCTTGTGAATCACCACCGCCATTATAGAAAAAATAACCAATATCATGAGCTTTAAATACTTCTATCAAACGTTCATATTCAGCTCTACTTTCTTCCAAACCTTTCAATTTGAAACGACAAGAGCCAAAAGCTCCAGCTGGAGTATGACGTAATGCAGCAATATTAGCAGCAGGTTCTTGACTAGTATCAATTAAATTTTCAGTTAAAGCTCCGATAATTCCATTACGACCGGCATAAACCTTACCAATTTTATCTGGATGTTGCCGAGCAGTTTCAATAAGACCACAAGCAGTAGCATTGATAACGGCAGTAACACCGCCAGATTGAGCATAAAAAGCATTTTTTGGCATGATGCTAAATTCTCCTTAGATTAGAAATTTAAAATAGGTTGAAAATATCCCCATATTTGGGAATGCAATTTATAGATATTTAATAATAGTGATAGTGTAACCCAATATTTTCAATCATTCAAATAGGTCGTTATGAATTGGTTGTAATTGAGGTAAGACATAAGCTTAATTAAATTATTGTAACTACCTATCATTGATAATGTCAATCAGTTAGATTTTACTGGTAACATATTGGTTTTTAATGTAGTTTTTAACTTTGAACCAGCCCTCCTCTTTCAGTGGGGTCATAATTACGCACGTCTACAAGCCGTTATACTTTCTGTTCGAAAGCTAAGTCCATAATGTTTTCACTACATAATTTATTTTCTCCCACTACTTTCATTTCATCGGTATCGTAGGTAGTTACAGACTGCCAATATATGTTTTCAATAAATTGGAATTAGTGCGTAACCTTGAGCATGATAACCAATTATGGAAACAAAAGTATTTCCAACCGCTTTAATGCCGGGCAGTAAATCCTTAGGCTGCATATTAAAAAGTTCCATAGCTACTCCACAAGCTTCCATTTTAATCCCAAGCTTTTGTAAATCTTTAATAGTATCAGCAACATCATCTAAATCAGTTCCAAAGTTAAATCCATATCATCGGTTCTTTTACTATTGACTGCCAAAACAGCTTTACCACGAAATGCCAGCAAAATATCAGGTTTAACATTTTGACGCACTAAATCTATATGGGTTTTGCGAATGACATTGAGATAAAGCATCACCTTATTTGGGTTATCTGCAATATTAATATCAAATACAACTTTGCCAATTTTTACATCATGTAGTGCGTCTTTATCATTTAACTGTGCCGACACATTAACACTAATATTATTAAGAAAAACCTTGTAAAAGCCATATTTAGTTCCTTATTAAAACAAGTTGATGCGTAATATTATCACAATTTTCTATTATGGCAAATTAAGAATTGCTATATATGCTATAATTCAAGATATTTCAAAAAACCAATTCAGTTTAACTTCAACAATTTATAGCCACCAAATGGAAACAACTTACAATCCCCAAACAATTGAGCAACATTGGTATAACACTTGGGAAAATAAAGGTTACTTTACTCCCCAACCAGCAACTGAATCCTATTGTATTATGATTCCACCACCAAATGTGACTGGAACTCTGCACATGGGTCATGCTTTCCAAGACACCTTGATGGATATTTTAATTCGTTATAACCGGATGCAAGGTAAAACAACTTTATGGCAAGCTGGGACTGACCATGCTGGAATCGCAACTCAAATGGTAGTCGAGCGACAACTTGCTCAAGAAAATAAGACTCGTCATGATTTAGGCCGAGATGCTTTTATTGAACGAGTGTGGGATTGGAAAGCTCAGTCTGGCGGTCATATTACCAAGCAATTGCGAGAAATGGGAGCTTCGTTAGATTGGGAGCATGAACGATTTACGATGGATGATGGGCTGTCCAATGCAGTGCGGGAAGTATTTGTAAAGCTGTATGACGAAGGTTTGATTTATCGGGGCAAACGGTTGGTAAATTGGGACCCGGTTTTGCATACTGCGGTCTCGGATTTGGAAGTGCAATCGCAAGAAGAAAATGGTTCCATGTGGCATTTACGCTATCCATTGGCTGAAGGTGAAGGTTCATTAGTAGTGGCCACCACTCGGCCAGAAACCATGTTAGGCGACGCGGCGGTAGCGGTGCATCCAGATGATGAGCGGTATAAGGATTTAATTGGCAAGCAAGTTAAATTACCACTGACTGACCGTACAATTCCAGTAATTGCTGATGAATATGTTGATCCTGAATTTGGTTCTGGTTGCGTAAAAATTACTCCAGCCCATGATTTTAATGACTATGAAGTTGGTAAACGCCATGATTTGCCAATGCTGAATATTTTTACCATCGATGCCAAAATTAATGCTAATGCTCCTACTAAATATCAGGGCATGGATCGTTTCGTAGCTCGGAAGCATATTGTGGAAGATTTAAAACTAGCAGGTTTATTAGTGGATATTCAATCACATAAGTTAATGATTCCTCGTGGCGATCGCAGTCATTCGATTATCGAACCGTTTTTAACTGACCAATGGTATGTAAAAATTGCACCATTAGCCGGGCCAGCGATAGAAGCAGTGGAAGATGGCCGAATTAAATTTGTGCCAGACAATTGGAAAAAGACTTATTTTGAATGGATGCGAAATATTCAAGATTGGTGTATCAGCCGGCAGATTTGGTGGGGACATCGAATACCAGCTTGGTATGACGAGGCTGGCAAAGTTTATGTTGGTTATTCTGAAACTGATGTTAGGAAAAAATATCAGATAGCTGATAGCATTGCATTAAAACAAGATGATGATGTGTTAGATACTTGGTTTTCCTCCGCTTTATGGCCATTTTCAACCTTGGGTTGGCCGGAACAAACTGACAGATTGCAAACTTTCTATCCCACTAGTGTTTTAGTTACTGGATTTGACATTATTTTCTTTTGGGTAGCTCGCATGATTATGCTGGGCTTGAAGTTTATGGATGAAGTTCCGTTTAAAGAGATCTATATTCATGGTCTGATTAAAGATGCTGATGGCCAAAAAATGTCGAAATCAAAAGGAAATGTGCTTGATCCGTTGGATTTAATCAATGGTATAGATTTGGAAAATTTATTGGAAAAACGTACTACTGGATTGATGCAACCGGAAATGGCTCCTAAAATTAAACAGGCTACTTTGCAACAATATCCAGATGGTATTCCAGCTTTTGGTACCGATGCGTTACGCTTTACCTTTGCAGCCTTGGCTTCCAATGGCAGAGATATTAGGTTTGATTTGGGACGGATTGAAGGCTATCGAAATTTTTGCAATAAACTGTGGAATGCGACTCGCTATGTATTGATGAATACTGAGGATAAAGACACTGGTTTAAACAATGATAATGTAGAGCTATCTTTATCTGACAAGTGGATTATTTCTGAATTACAACAAGTTGAACAGCAAGTACAACAGTATATTGATAGTTATCGGTTTGATTTAGCTGCTAATACTTTGTATGAGTTTATTTGGAATGAGTATTGTGATTGGTATTTGGAATTTTCTAAGCCAGCCTTGCAATCAACAAGTATCGAACTACAACGTGGGACTAGGAGTACTTTGGTAAGAGTGTTGGAAAGCTTATTGCGTTTATTGCATCCAATTATCCCGTTTATTACCGAAGAATTATGGCAGAAAGTTGCTCCATTGGCGGGTAAAACTGGCGAAACTATTATGCTGCAACCATATCCTAGAACTCAGTTGGAAAAGATAGATTCTCAAGTTGAGACAGAAATAGCTTGGGTGAAGCAGTTTATTTTAGGAGTACGGCGAATTCGGGCCGAGATGAATATCGCTCCTGGTAAACAGTTGCAAGTATTATTACAGAAAGGTGATGCTGAGGATAGACGCAAATGGCAAACTCACGCAAATACTATAAATCAGTTGGCTCGATTGGTAAATGTAGAATGGGTGGATGGAGAGGCTCCTGAGTCAGCAATGGCATTGGTTGGTGACATGCAAATCTTGATTCCGTTGGCTGGTTTGATTGACAAGGATGCCGAGTTACAGCGATTGACTAAGGAAATGGATAAATTGAAGAAAGAGTTATCCAAGCGTACTGCTAAGTTAGCCAATCCGAATTTTATTGCTAAAGCTCCAGCTAAGATAGTGGAGAAGGAACAGCAGTTAATTACAGAAATGACGGCTTCTTTGCAGCAATTGGAAGCTCAGATGGTGAAAATTCTGGCTATTTGATGGGTTTGGGTTACTAGATTTAGGATTTAAGGATGGATAGGATTTTAAAATCAGTTTTACAGGTTTTATCCTGTACATTCTTTAATCCGTGTAATCTTGTTCAAAAATTGATGCAGAATTATCATAACAACCAATATTATACAATGTAGTAACCTGTCCAACTTTAGTTCGCAAGATTCCATTCACCAAAGTTTTCCAATCTATCTTATGATGGAAGCGAACTAAAATGTAGTTTTTGGTGATAAACTTTTCCCTTTTAGCTTCTGCCAATGGGTCGTAAGAACTGTGGTTGTCATAATTATTACATTCTAGGATTAAATTCAAATCTTTGACGAAGAAATCTACTCTATATTTGCCAATTGAGTAATTGTGCTGAAATCCAAGCTTGTCAAATACTTGAGCTAAAACTTGCTGCCATTCTATCTCGCCTTTGGTATCTAGTTTATCCAAAGTGCTGATAGTTCCAAATACCTGTTTTTTTTAGTTCAATGCCAATAGTTAAACTAAGCCCAACAAGTCGCCCTGCCAAACTCGTCTTCAAAACGGTACGTGAGACTTTCACCTCATACCGCTCCTCTCTATGTGATGCTGTTTTACCAGCTTATATTAATATACATGCTTATCAATAATAATTTATGCTTCTTTATGACCGTTT
>DAOUSR010000256.1 GCA_030627125.1 Thioploca sp. | reverse complement strand
GTAATATTTTTGAGTTTTAACATATAGTTACGTTTATAATATCAAAAACTGATGTTACGCACTAAATTTCTAAGATTATGAACGTATGTAAGTCTGTTGGGTTACGACTGCGTCTAACCCAACCTACATATTGCTACATATTACATTTATATCTTACCGGATTGCGTAACATCAGGATAATTATTTCTTAACTTCTTCTTTAACTTCTTCTTTAACTTCTTCTACAGTTGTTTCGATTGCAATAAGTTCAATATCAAAAACTAATGTAGCATTAGGGCCTATCTTACCGCCAGCTCCTCTTTCACCATAAGCTAAATTACCAGGAACAAACAATTGCCATTTTGCTCCTTCTTTCATTAACAACAATGCTTCAGTCCAACCAGCAATAACGCCATTAACTGGGAAAGTAGCAGGTTTATTTCTCTTGTAGGAACTATCAAATTCGGTTCCATTAATCAAAGTTCCACGATAATTAGTTTTTACTTTATCAGTAGACTTAGGAGTTTTACCAGTCCCAGGAGTAATTACTTTGTATTGCAAACCACTAGGTAATACAACAATTCCTTCTTTTTTTGCATTTTCAATCAAAAATACTTCACCTTCGGTAGCATTCTTGGTAGATTGTTGTTTCTTTTCTTCAGTTTTTTTAGCAGTCATTTCTTTTCTGAAATCTTTCATTAATTTAGTCATTTCCTCAATGCCTACTTTGGATTCTCCATTAGATAAACCATCTTGTATTCCTTGGGAAAGAGAATTCATGTTGACTTCTATACCTTGTTGCTTCATATTTTTGCCAATATTATGCCCAAAGATATAGCTAATTTTATCCTGTTTGCTAGTCAGTATATCATTTGCCGTTTTTACTTCTTCAGCAGACACTTGAGCAGCAAATAAGCCCATAGTGATGATCGTTATATAATGTAATTTCATTAAAATTCCTAAATTAGATTTTAGCAAGAAAATTATCACACCGATTTTTAATAAGTTTTTCATGATATTATAAATATTTTATAATACTTATTAAATTCCGAATGATTAAAATCATTTGTAACTACGTTATTAATATTTCAAGAAATTTATATCCTAGAAATATTTAGCCAAATTAGTCATAAAGATTCAAGCAATTATAGTGTAATTATTTTGATTTTTCAAGAGCGTTTATCTATTTAGTAAGATAGAGTATTATAGCAATTCTTAATTATGAATGCTTAATTCTTAATGAACTTCAAGATAAATATCAGTCATTTACTTTATATCAAAATATTCTATTCAATTGGGAAATGCTATAACTATGTTATTATAAAACCTCAATAAATTTATTGTGCTTTCCACATAAATATTAACCTCAAAATATGTTCATTGTTATTTTTTTACTACTATTAGTAGCCATTATATTTGGTCCTCAGCTTTGGGCAAAGCAAATATTAAATAAGTACAGCCGTCATCGTAAAGATTTTCCTGGTACTGGTGGCGAATTCGCTCAACATTTATTAACTCAGTTTGAGATGCACGATGTTAAAGTGGAAATCAGTGAAACTGGTGATCATTATGATCCGATTACTAAAACTGTCCGTTTAATTCGACCTAATTTAGAAGGTAAGTCTTTGACAGCTGTAGCAACAGCAGCTCATGAAGTTGGTCATGCTATTCAAGATCATATCAATTATCAGCCATTTCAAGCTCGAATTAGATTAGTAAAAATTGCTCAAATAACGGAAAAAATTGGAGCAGGTTTAATGATGATGATACCAATTGTTGCGATTTTCACCAGAATTCCAGCATTAGGTATTTTAATGTTTTTAGGTGGGTTAATGAGTTTGGGAACCTCAGTAATAGTTCATCTTGTAACTTTGCCGGTAGAATGGGACGCTAGTTTTAAACGAGCTTTGCCAATTTTAGCCGAATATATTTCCAAACGTGATCAATCAGCTTCCCGCAAAATTCTTACTGCTTGTGCATTGACTTATGTGGCAAGTTCATTAACCAGTTTACTTAATCTATGGCGATGGTTGGCTATTTTACGGCGTTAATTATAGCAATTCTTAATTATGAATTCTTAATGAAATTCGATATAAATATCATATTGTTAATTTGTTGTAACTACCTACCAGACCAATGCCAAATATTTTAAAATATTATCAAATAGGTATTTAATTATGAAAGAAAGACAAGCCGTACATTATGGAAAAATAGTGCGATTCGTTTCTGAGAAATGTAGCATAAGCTACTAATAATACAGAGGTTTTTTAAATAAAAACTAACTAGATAAGTCATGTGGAT
>DAOUSR010000065.1 GCA_030627125.1 Thioploca sp. | reverse complement strand
TCTCCTTATCCAAATCATCCTTGGTATCCTTCGCTTCCCAATAACCAAAATCAAACCTAAATTTATCTTTTAGCGTTCCATCTGGAATATTACTTCTATCAAAAGCCAGTTCTGGAACTAAAATTAAATCCTGCTCAATCGCATAACTATCCAGCAAAGAAATAAAAGCATTCCTAATCGAGCTTTCATTACTACTATAATGTTTATAGTTTTCTAACTTCTTATAATAATTATTTATTTCTAGGGATTTGTTCATAGTAATTTATGGTTATTATATTTTTTATAAAAGTTCAGATATTCTTTGTTTTATAAAATTCTATATATATTTTAATCGCAAACGGAAAACTACCAACAAAATCATCTACAACTTTTTTATCCATTAATCACCCTTACCAAGATACCCCTTCCCCACCAAATAAACCTCAGGCGATCTAGCTCGTGAAGCGTCTGGTTTACGAGTAACCACTTTCTTAAACTGCCGTCGCAAATCTTTAATATAAGAATCAAAACCTACTCCCTGAAAAACCTTCGTCAAAAAATTTCCATGCGGAGCAAGTACTTCATACGCAAAATCCCTAGCCAATTCAGACAATAACATACTACGTGCCTGATCAACATCCTTTATTCCACTAGAATTTGGTGCCATATCAGACATTACCAAATCAACTTTACGACCAGCCAATTGCTCCAACAACTCATCCAATACCTCATTTTCCCGAAAATCACCCTGAATAAACGTAACTTTTTCCAATGGTTCCATCGGTAATATATCTAATGCAAATACCTTAAGTTGCTTATTTTTAACAACCCACTGCGACCAACCGCCCGGAGCTGAGCCTAAATCAACCACAGTCATATTAGGACTAAATAAACAATCCCTAGCATCAATTTGAGCCAGTTTATACACCGCTCTAGAACGATAACCATCAATCCTAGATTGCTTAACGTAAGTATCAGAATTATGCTCTCGTAACCAGTCCATTTTTCTTAACCGTCCCCACTAATAATTGGCGTAATTCAGTAAGCAATTCATCCCTAGTATAGGAACCTTTTTGAAACACCGTATCCACCCTGTTACTTAACCATAACCGGTCTTCAGCAGTAATATCTTTAGCTGTCAAGACCACTACTGGAATTGCCGAACAAATCTTATGTTGGCGTAATTGAATGATAAATTCAAAACCATCTACTTGCGGCATCATCAAATCTAACAAAATTAAATTCGGTTTAGCCTTGTCCAAACGTCTCAGAGCAATTTCACCATTTTCAGCCTCAATAACTTTCCAACCACCTTTATGTAGCATCCGCACCATCATTTCACGAGTTGTATTATCATCCTCTACCACCATTACAGTGCGATCTGCATCTTCAATATGATACTTTTGTAACACTTCAATCAGTTGACTCCGAGAAATTGGCTTAGTCAGATATTCAGCCGCTCCCAAAGAATAACCAATATCGTGGTCTTCCGTCATAGTTAGCATGATCACCGGAATATGTGATAGAGTTGGGTCTGCTTTCAGTTCAGATAACACTTCCCAGCCATCCATACCAGGCATCATCACATCTAAAGTAATTGCATCGGGCTTTAGTTTTTTCGCTAATTTCAAACCTTCTTGACCACTTGGCGCCCCAACAACTCGATAACCTATTTTACTTAAATAAGCATCTAATAATTTCCGCACGGTTTCATCATCATCGATTACCAATAATAAGCCACTTTCCACTGGGATATCTGGAACTCTAATTGGCATATTTTCGTTAATTTCATTATGTTTTGATATGTGCAAATAAGCTGGTATACGGATATTAAAATGACTACCTTTGCCAAGCCTACTATCTACCGTAATAGTGCCACCGAGCATCTTTACAAAATGTTTGCTAATTGCCAACCCTAAACCAGTACCACCATAATCACGGGAAATAGAAGCATCAGCATGAGTAAAAACCTGAAACAGATTATTTAACTGCTCTTTAGTCATACCAATACCTTCATCACTGATTTGGATATTAATAAAATCCTCGGTTTTTTCCTTATATTTTCTGACTTCCAAAGTAATGATACCTTGTTCAGTGAATTTAGAAGCGTTGCTTAGTAAATTAAATACAATTTGCCTGACCTTAGTTAAATCAGTATAAACTTCTCCCAAATCATCATCGAACAGCATTTTTATCGCATTAGCTTTATTTTCTATCAATGGATGTAAGGTAGAAATTGTATTTTTGAGCATAATTTTTAAATCAAATCTCTCAGCATATAACTGCATTTTTCCAGCTTCAATTTTGGAAATATCTAAAATACCATCAATCAGGTTCAGTAAATGTTTTGACGCAGCATGTATACTTTTCACATCTTCTAACAAACGAGGGTTATTACACTCTCGAATTTCTTCTTCCAACATTTCAGTGTAACCTACAATGGTATTCATCGGAGTACGCAATTCATGGCTCATATTAGCTAAAAATTGGCTTTTAGATAAATTAGCTTTTTCCGCTTTATTTTTTGAAGATTGTAATTCAGCAGTTTTCCATTTTTGTTTACTAATATTTTCCACATAAGACCAGGCATAACGTATATTATCTTTTTCTATTAGCAAGGCTGAAATTATTATTGGGACATAATAGCCATCTTTATGTTGATATTCTTTTTCAAATGGGCCATAGTGTTCTCCAGTTTGCAAAATTTGCAATTGCTTCTGCTCATTTTCTGTATTTGCTTCTACTGTAATATTTTGCCAATAATTTAGTTTTAAGGCTGATTCTGTAGAGTGACCAATCATTTTTGCAAAAATTGGATTAATAAATTCTATAGTTCCATCCAATCGCCATAGACACAAACCAATTAATGTAGTATCTAATAACTTTTGTAAATCATTTTCTTTAACCTGAAGGTTTTTATATGAATTAGTCAATTTATTAATATGGCTAACAATATTACCTAATTCAGCAGGCAAATTATTTGAATCCAATTCTGTATCTGGATGTTCCGAGATATGAGTAGTAATTTGCTTAATATGATGGAATATTTGGCTATAGATAAATCTTAAAATTAAGAAAATAAATAGCCCAATACTTAATAGGTTAAGAATTAAACTTGGTACTAAACCAATTGCGTAATAAGATTGTATATATGTAGCTGGTAAAATGATCAAAACACTCAACAATATTATATATAGTATTAATTTATGAAAATTATTTGACATAACAGTATGCTCAATTTAAAAAATTTGGTAATCTTTGGATAAGAAATATTATATATAATATCACTTATTATTAATGTATAACTGATGATTTTTAGGTTTAGATGTATTTAACTTAATATATTTTTGAAATTCTATTTAAATTAAAATCTTTAAAATTTAAGGTATTATAATGAATTGCTACTAAATTCTATCAAAAAAGTTTAAGAATGTCTAACATCATCATAATCAATACTATTTAAAATTACGGTATTATAACTAGCGGAAACTATAATGTCTACCAATTGTCAACCTCGTCTGGGGGAAATGCTCATTGAAGCTGGATTTGTTAATTCCCAAGAAGTTGAGCGTGCTATGGAATTCCAATCTCGATTGGGGGGGAAATTAGGAGCAGTGCTGATTCGATTGGGAGCGTTGTCTGAAGATAATTTATTAAATACACTTTCTAAACAATTAGATATACCAGTTATCGCAGATATTCCAATAGATATAACTCCATTATTAGATGTAATTGAAAAATCTGGAATTGAACAAGATTGGTGGTTAGATCAAGAAGTGGTAGCGTGGGAAGCTAATGATAATATCCATTGTTTAGCACGAGACCCTTTATCTGATACTATCAATGAGGTATTTTATAATATATTTTCCGACCAAAATATTATTTGGTATTTATCTCGTCAACAAGATTTAGATCGTATTTTGGATTTATTAGCCAAATCTAATACCAATGAAAATTTCGGTGATACTGATGATGTTAATTTATTACGAGAGTTGGCTGAAGGAGCTCCAGTAGTTGAATTTGTAAACAACATGTTATCTCAGGCCATAGATAAACGAGCTTCAGATGTTCATATGGAACCGGAAGAGCGTACTTTTTTTGTGCGTTATCGGATTGATGGAGTTTTATATGAACATTTAAATTTGCCCAAAGAACGTTTTAACCCTATCGCATCTCGAATTAAATTAATTTCTGGATTAGACATTGCTGAAAGACGTTTACCACAAGATGGGCGTTTGAATACTCGAGTCAGTGGCCAAGAATTGGATATTCGAGTTTCTTGTTTGCCGGGAATACATGGCGAATCTATTGTGATGCGTTTATTACCTAAAGAACGTCAGACCAGTAGTTTAGCTCAATTGGGTTTTTCTCCTGACCATTATAAAATGTTTAACAAATGGATTAGTGAGCCACATGGTATTATTTTGGTGACAGGGCCTACTGGTTCTGGTAAATCAACCACTTTATACGCTGCTCTTGATGCGGTTAATAACCGTACGCAAAAAATTATTACGGTGGAAGACCCGGTTGAATATCAACTTGGTGGCATAACTCAAGTTCAAGCTCATAGTGATATTGGTTACACATTTGCCAGTGCGTTACGTTCTATTTTACGGCAAGACCCAGATATTATTATGATTGGAGAAATTCGGGATAAAGAAACTTCGGAAATTGCGATTCAAGCCGCTCTTACTGGTCATATGGTGTTATCTACCTTACATACCAACGATGCAGTTAGTGCTTTTACCCGCTTAATTGATATGGGAATTGAGCCTTTTCTAGTATCAACTTCAGTGCGGGCTGTACAAGCACAACGTTTAGTACGGCGTTTATGTGATTGTGCTATACTAACTACTCCATTAGCAATAATTCAAGATCAGCTTGAACGAATTTTGCCAACAGAATTAGCCAATCAAGCCCCAATTTGGAAACAGGCTGTAGGTTGTAAAAAATGCCAACAAACTGGTTATCAAGGTCGAGTTGGGATTTATGAATTAGTATATATTACTGGTGAAATGCAAACTTTAATTTTAGAAAATGCATCAACAATAGAAATGCGTAAATTAGCCAGTAAACAGGGATTTCGTAATTTGCGAGAAGATGGTTTTATTAAAGCATATCAAGGTGTTACTAGTGTAGAAGAAGTTATGCGAGTTACTGAAGAAATAGTTTGATTTTTTCATTCTTAGCAAGAATTTTTTATAAAAATCGAATAATTATTGTGAAAGATTTTTAGTTTTGTTAAGATATATAGAAATTATCTACTAATTTAAATATCAGCAAAATTTTGCCAATAGGCAATATTCTATCGATTAATTTGTGCGTTTGGTTATTCGGTAGTATCAATGAACAACGCATTATAGATGAGAAATATATGAACATATATGTAGGAAATCTGTCTTATGGTGTAACAGATGAGGATCTTCAACAATTATTTACAGAATATGGAACTGTAGTTAATGTAAATCTAATCAAAGACAGAGATACTGGAAATTCTAAAGGTTTCGGATTTATTGAAATGGAAAATCAGGCCAGTGCCGAAAAAGCGATAAAAGAATTAGATGGTAATTTGCTCAAAGGTAGAAATATCAAAGTTAATCAAACTCGTCCTAAAAATGATAGAGCAAAACCAAAACGTAGAGGTTGGTAACTCTAACAAGTATTAAATGTAGTTATATAAGTTGAGTTAGCAAAGCATAGCCCGAAATATTGATAATATCGGGTTAGCTTAACCCTAACTCGACTTAATCTTTCTTCTATTCAATCCTGCATAATTGATTCAAATTATAGTGTAAGTTCAGCTAAACTCTATCATATCTAAATCCATGTCTAATCACATCTGTGTTAAAATCTAAATATAATATCCAAATTAGTTACATAAATACATGCACTATAAATATCAAGCAATAGATGCTCAACAGCAAGAAGTTAGTGGTGTTTTAACCGCTGAAACAGAACGAGAAGTGGCTCGACAATTACAGCAGCGCGGCCTAACTCCAATTAATATTACCATCACTACTAAAGCTAAAGTTCGTAGCAAAAATAAGCCTAAACAACGAGATGTGTTAATTGTATTGCATGAGCTTGCTACTTTATTAGAATCCGGAGTTGCTCTGATAGAGGCAGTGGAATCTTTAGCCGATTCTTCCCATCATCCTTTTATTACTCAAACCTTTGCTGATATTGCCGCTGAACTACGTCAAGGTAAAGCGTTTTCTAGCTCATTACAAGCTTGTCCATTAGAATTACCTTGGTATGTGACTCAATTAGTAGAAGCCGGAGAATTAACTGGTAAAATTGCTATTGCATTGCGAGACGGAGTTAATCAGATGGAATATGATGCTCAAGTTGCCAATGAACTGCGTAATGCGATGATTTACCCAGTTATTTTAATTGTGTCTGGCATTGGTGCGGTATTGATGATTTTTACCATTGTGGTACCTCGCTTTGCTGGAATGCTAAAAGGCCGGGGAGATGATATACCAATGTTGGCTCAGGTGGTACTAGGTACTGGAATGTTTCTAAACAATAATTTTGATTTAGTTATTGGGGGCGTGGTAGTATTATTAGTTATCATTACTTATGTGTTTAGTCAAGCAAATTTACGTGCTAAAATAAAAGATGCTACTGCTAAATTACCATTATTAGGCATCTGGATGATTGAGGCCGAAGCCGCTCGTTGGTCAGCTATGTTGGGAACCTTGTTAGAAAATAAAGTTTCGTTACTCAAAGCCTTAGAACTGGCAAAACAAGGGGTTAAATTGCCTAGTTTAAATGCTCGACTCACTCAAGTTAATAAAGCGGTAAAAGCTGGTACTAGCTTATCCAAAGCCTTACAAGACAATGATGCTATGACTGCTACTGGCCATAATCTGATTCGAGCTGGCGAAAGAACTGGAGAATTGCCACGTATGTTGCGTTCATTATCCAAATTATTGGATGAAAGTGGTAGAACTCGGATGAAGCGGTTTCTATTATTGATTGAACCAATAGCAATTTTACTAATCGGCGGAGTAATCGGAGTAATCATTACTGGAGTAATTTTAGCAATTACCAGTGTAAATGAAGTAACCTTTTAACATGAATATTTTTTTAATTGGGCCTATGGGGGTTGGAAAAACTACGATTGGTCATCATCTGGCAGATAGTCTGAAGCTGGATTTTATAGATAGTGATCATGAAATTGAAAAACGAGCTGGTGTGACAATCCCAATGATTTTTGAGTTTGAGGGTGAAATTGGTTTTCGGCGACGGGAACGAGCTGTCATCAATGAATTAACCCAGATTAATGGTATTGTATTATCAACTGGGGGCGGTGTGGTGTTAGATGTTATTAATCGTAAACATTTGCATAATCAGGGTTATGTAATTTACTTATCTGCATCAGTCAATGAGCTATTAGAACGAACTTCCAATAGTCATAATCGGCCTTTATTGCAAACCGGCAATCCACGAGAAAAAATCACCAACTTGCTTAAAGAACGCCATCCATTATATAAGATGACCGCAGATTTCACTATAGATACCACCCAAAAAAGCATTCGCCAAGTAATTAAATTAATCCTAGGGCATTTAGAAACATGAACACATTACAAGTTGAGTTAGGTACACGTAGTTATCCGATTTATATTGGCCAAAATTTATTAAGACAAGCTGATTTAATTACTCAACATATTAATAACAAACAAGTTTTAGTTGTAAGCAATGAAACAATAGCTCCATTATATTTAACAAAAACCTTGGCTAATTTAGCAAATTTTGAAACTAAATCAGTAATTTTGCCAGACGGAGAGCAGTATAAAAATTTAATAGTATTAAATCAAATCTTCGATACCTTATTACGCCAACGTTTTAATCGCCAAACAACATTAATCGCATTGGGTGGTGGGGTGGTAGGGGATATGACTGGCTTTGCTGCGGCTTGTTATCAGAGAGGAGTTGATTTTATCCAAATTCCCACTACTTTATTGGCTCAAGTTGATTCATCAGTTGGCGGTAAAACCGGGGTTAATCATTCGCTGGGCAAAAATATGATAGGGGCATTTCATCAGCCTAAATGTGTGTTAATAGATACTGATACGCTAAAAACTTTAGCTAATAGACAATTGAGTGCTGGGTTGGCGGAAGTAATTAAATACGGTTTAATCAATGATTTAGAATTTTTTGAATGGTTAGAAGATAATATTACTGCCTTATTAAAACAAGACTCACAAGCTTTAAGCTATGCAATTGCTAGGTCTTGCCAAAATAAAGCCACCATAGTAGCGGAAGATGAGAAGGAAAATGGTGCCAGAGCATTGTTAAATTTAGGCCATACTTTTGGCCATGCGATAGAAACCGGGGTTGGTTATGGTGAATATTTGCATGGTGAAGCAATAGCAATTGGAATTAAATTAGCTGCTCAATTTTCGGCTCGATTGGGTTGGTTAGATGAAATTGCAGTATCTCGTATCATAGCTTTATTAGAAAATGCAGCTTTACCAACGGCAATGCCTAAGGAGTTGACAGGTGCAAAGATGTTGGAATTGATGCAGGTTGATAAAAAAGTTATGGATGGTAAAATTCGGTTGGTATTAATGCAAGGTTTAGGTAAATCAATTGTTACCGACCAATTTAATATGCGAGAATTGGAAGATTTTTTAGATGTTGGTAAATAATTCCTAAGTCTTTGATTCCAATTCTTAATATAGAGAATAATAATATGTTATATGCAATTATAAGTGAGGATGTTCCTAACAGTTTAGAGGCTCGATTGAAAACTCGTCCGGCTCATTTAGAACGTTTGGAAATTCTTAAATCACAGGGACGTTTGTTATTGGCAGGGCCACATCCAGCTATTGATACTACTGAACCTGGGTCTGCGGGATTTACTGGCAGTTTGGTGGTAGCAGAATTTTCTTCGCAGGAAGATGCTGTTGAGTGGGCGAATGCCGATCCATATAATGACGCTGGTATCTATGCTAAAGTTGTCGTTAAACCGTTTAAGAAGGTATTACCATAATATTCGCATTTATAATCAAATGTAATGGTATTAATTTAATATCAATGGCTTTGTAAATAATTGAAATTGCTTTTGATGAACTTGCTGATTTTGTAGGTAGTCTTAAACTCGTATTCTCTTTATAAATGTTCTACAATAAGCAACGCAGAGCGTTTCGGAAGGCATTCCCAACGGAGACGTTGGGAACGAGAATAAATAATTTGCTCTATATTTTGGGTATTTCACTTAGGTAAGTGCAAACTTTAATTAAAATATAATTTAAAATTCGGAAAATTTATGAAGAAAATATTTTGTTTTATCTTTTTCATCGCTATGATGAATTCGGCACATAGTTTTTTATATGTTATTCATGACGAAGCACTTAATGATAGTATGCTTTTTACTATTGATAGTCCATACAGTACAAAAGTACTTAATAATTATCCAGGTCTCGATCTTGAGGCCATTGATTCACATCCTGAAAGATGGGAGCTTTATGCTGCTTCTGGTGATGATACTGAGAAGGCTGGTTATTTATATCAAGTTAATCCTCAAAATGGAGATTTAACAGAAATTGGTAGTACTGGTTTTAGGGAAATTGAGGGTTTGTCTTTTAAGAAGGATGGGACTTTGTGGGGTTGGGCTAAAGGTGATGGTCTTATTAAAGTTAATCCGCAAACTGCTGAAAGTGAACTTGTTTTGCCATCTGATATTGAGATGGAGGCATTGACTTGGGATAATGATAAAACTCTGTATTTGGCACAGGGAAAGGAGCTTTGGAAGTATGATGGTCAAGATTTGGAGTTTGCTTGTAATATTTCTAAGCATACTAATGGGAAGAATATAGAAGCTTTGGAGATGTTGCCAAATAATACTTTGCTTGTTGGTTTACATGGTAAACGTAAGATATTACAGCTTAATGTTCTAGTTTTTGACTCTTGTATAATTTTAAAAAATAGTGATATTATTTCTGAACATAATGATATAGAGGGCATTGCCTACACCAAGAGTGAACCACTTCACTTAGCAAAACCAATTGTTTTACCTAATCACACTGTACATGACATACTAAAACCAAATGTATCAACTGAAATAGGTATTTCTATTAACGTTAGTGGTGGTACAGGCGATCTTATTAATGTACCTACATTAATTCTTGAAGAGATTACTTCTGAAGGACCTATTATTTTGGATCGATTGTATGACGATGGAACTCACGGAGACTTACAAATTGGTGATTATCTTTATACGGGTAAATTTACTGTTCAAAAAAGTATAGAAGGTGAATATTGCTATCAAGTTAGAACTGAAAAACCTGTTGGTGGTGTAAAATTGGTCTCAGATTCAGATTGTTTATGGGTACTTTCATTACCAACTCAATATGCCGAACCTAATATTGCGATTGATGAAGGAATTATAGTATCTTTTACCACTGATACATCAATTTTACGAATAAAAGAAATAATCTTAGCCGAAAATGCTATGGTGTTGGGAGATATTCCACATATTAGAGCATTATTAATTACTGTTGAATCAGAAGCTCGTTCTAGTGTTATAGAACGTTTTAAAAAGTATAAAGAAGTAAAATTAGCAATACCAAACAGGCAGGGAATACCATTAAGTGATTTTCCTAATGATCCAAAGTTTGTTGAACAGGATAGTTTAAAACAAATAAGAGCTAATGAAGTATTTTATATTTATGCAGGCACAAAGGTTGATTTTGATGTTAATCCTGATATTCCTGATGATTTAATAGATAGAAGGATAGTTGCTGTTATTGACACTGGTGTCGATTATAAACATCCTGATTTAGAAGGTCAAATTATTAAAGGAAAAGATTTTGATGATAATGATTTAGATCCAATGGATGATTCTATAAGTGGACATGGAACTGCTGTAGCTAGTGTTATTGCTGCTAAAATAAATAATGAAAAAGGAATGGTAGGTGTATCACCAGATAGTACAATATATGCTATCAAAGCTGAATCTCTAGCAACCCAAATAGATGCAATTAAATATGCGTCAAAATACTCTAAAATATTAAATTTATCATATGGTTATGATAGAGAATCTAGATTTACACATGGTAACCCACCAAAGACTACAACTACAGGCACTGAATTTCGACAGTTGATAAAAGATATTGATACTAATAAAAAATTACTTGTATCAGCTGCAGGTAATGATGGAATTAGCTATTTAGTGGACTTGCCATGTGATTTATCAGAAGTATTATGTGTTGCAGGTACAAATAAGGATAATGAAATTGCACCAGCGAGTAATTTTTCTTCATCTGTTGATATAGTTGCCCCTTTTTATAATTTAGTTGCAACGAATGGAACACATGGATATGAACAATCTAGCGGAACTAGTCTTTCATCCCCATTAGTAGCAGGGGCTGCTAGTATTATCTGGAATTTACATCCTCTTTGGGATGCAGATAAAATTAAAAAACATCTAATTAATACAGCTAAACCTATACCATTAGAGACCAAAATTAAAGCTTCTAATTACAGAAATAAGATAGACTTTTTAGAATTTGGTAAAAAAATAACAGAATTACCAGGTTGGTCTGTAATAACGGGGAATGATGATGATTGCCATATTAATTCGGATTATGATTTACCTACCAAAAAAGAAAAAATGATTCTTGTGTGTACAACTGAAAAATCTGAGACTTTACATATTAAATATAGACTTGATATACCTGAATATATTAAAAATTTTTCAAAATATGGTTTTCAATTTTATTATAGTTTTCTTACTCAAGAATATCCTGCTGGTTCTAAGCCAGATAGTTTATCCGTTTGGGTAAGTCATGATGATGATACTACTACACAGACAACTGATTTTGTTGTTAAGGTTGATAATATCAATACACCATTATATGATGATACATTGATGCTAACTGATAAACATATTACAGGAATGGGAACTTCCTCGCTTATAGCATCTGGTTCAATTGAACCTCCTATTTTAACTAAAGTTGGAAGAAAATTCTATCTCAATTTCAAACTAGAAAATAATGTAGAAAACGATGTAATTGAAGATAAATATCCATATTTTACTCTAGATTATATAAATTTATTTATATCTACAAAGACTATCATACCAGAACTTAGTGAGAGACAACTTGATGTATTCGAAGCAGTTTTTGGTGGTAGTTTTGAATCTAAATTACAAGATACGGGTTGGATTATTAATGGTAATGGTACATGTTACACTACAGAAGAATTTGGTTATATCAGATATGTAACTAGTTATGATGAGCATAATGAACCTATATACTCTGATATAAAAAATTACCTTAAACCAACAAATAGAGATAAATTTTTGATGTGTACAACCCATCCCCACGAAGAAAGTGCATGGATAAGCAGGGAAATAGATATTCCAGAAGGTGTAATATCGTTTCCTATTAGTTTAGACTATAATTTTATTAGTCAAGAATATCCAGGATATAGTATCTCAGATTGGGATACTATTGAATTGAGGATGAAAGACTCTAATGGTAAAGTTAATCAATTTGTATTAATACCTTCTGATGATGAATCTATGAAAGAAGGTACATTATACCTTGAACCTGATATAATTCCAGTTGGATTAACTGGATGGAAAACTATCTCAGGAGAAATACCAGTTACAAGTGGAAAATGGGAAATGCAAATAAGAATTAATAATGTTGGCAGTGGTAATAATTTACATTCTGTTTTATTGATGGATAATATTAGACTTGCTCTTCCTGAATAATATCCTTTTAAGGATTGTCTAATTTAACATAGGCAATCCTTTTTTTAATATGGAAACTACTATGAAAAAAATATTTAGTTTTATCATCCTTATAACTATAGCAAATCCAACATATAGCTATATTTACTTAACCGATAAAAAATCGTTTAATGATAGTATTCTTTTTAATATTGATGGTACATTCTATGATGGAATACTCAACTATTACCCCGGCATTAATCTTGAGACTATAGATTTTCATCCAGAAAAATGGGAACTTTATGCTACATCTGGTAGTTATCTGTATCAAGTTAATCCTCAAAATGGAGATTTGACTGAAATTGGTGATACTAGTTTTAAAGAAATAACAGGTCTATCTTTTCGAGATAATGGCACATTGTGGGGTTGGGCTAAAGGTCATGGACTCATTAGAATAAATCCACAAACTGCTACAAGTGAATTAGTTTTTCCATCTGAAATTGAAATAGAAGCATTGACTTGGAACAAATATGATGAATTGTATTTGGGTCAAGGTACTTATCTGTGGAAATATGATGGAAATAGTTTAAAACGTTCTTGTGATATTTCTAAGCATATTGAAAGAAAATCCATAAAAGCTTTAAAAATGCTACAAAATAATACTTTACTTATAGGTTTGCATGGTAAAAATATTTTATTAGAACTCAATATTATATTTTTTGAAATTTGTTATACACCAAAAAACGATAGTGTTACTTCTGAACAAAATTATATAGAAGGAATAGCTTATACCGAAGTAAGACCTGTCAGTATTAGTAAAAAACCGATTGTTTTACCCAATAAGGCTATGGATGATATTTTAAAACCAAATATACCAACTGAAATTGGTATTTCAATTGATATCAGTGGTGGTACAGGTGATGGAAGTGACATACCTAAATTATTTTTTGAAGAAATTACCTCAGAAGGGTCAATTATTATAGATAAGCTATATGATGATGGAACTCATGGAGATTTACAAGCTAAAGATTATCTTTATACCGGTAAATTCACAGTTCAAAAAGATATAGAAGGAGAATATTGCTACCGAGTTAGAAGTGAAAAACCAATTGCAGGTGTAGAACTAGTCACAGAACCAGATTGTTTATGGGTACTTTCACTACCAACTGAATATGTTAGCTCTGACATTGCGGTTAAAGAAGGACTAATGGTGTCTTTCACTAAAGATACTTCAATTTTGCGAATAAAAGAAATTATTTTAGCTGAAGGTGCTACAGTTATAGGAGATATTCCATATATAAGAGAATTATTAGTCCGAATCGAATCAGAACCACGTTCCGAAGTTATAGAACGTTTCAGAAAATATCCCGAAGTTAGATCAGCAATACCAAATAGATACCCATCAGGAGAAGGCTTTCCCAGATATCCAGATGAACATCTTGGATTCTATAGACCAGAATTAACCTTCATGAAAGACAGCTTTGAATCTAATTCAAAAAGTTGGGATACAAAAGAAACCTGTTTTACAACAGATAAGTTAGACCAATTCACAGCAACAGATGGAGAAAAATTTCTAGTCTGTAGCACTTATCCCAATGGCAAAACTGCTTGGATAAAAAAAGCAATAGACATTCCTGAAACAGATTCAATTTCTATTAGTTTCGACTATAATATAATTACTCAAGAAGATAAAGCTTCTCTTAATGATAAGATACGACTAAACTTAGTAGACCCAAACGGTCATATGACACCGATAGTTGTCAACGTAACAGAAGTATCTATGTCTGATAGTTCACTACAACTTCCAGAAAGTGAAATAGCTATAAAACAAACTGGCTGGCAATCAACTTCAGTAGAAATACCAATAACAGAAAGTAAACAGGATTTTTCATCAAGTGGCAAAGGTTTTTTGGCAATTATTATGCATAGTGAAAATGATCCAAGTATTGGTGGTGAAGGTGAAAGCAATAATCTACATTCTGCGTTATTAGTTGATAATATTAGAATTAGTCGTTCTGAATAAATAGACTTGCTCCAGTAATTCCAAACTAGTTTTCAACTGGAGCAATAAAAATCATTTTGGTATTCCTACGATGTTGGAATAATGAATAAAAGCCATTTTGCTATTCCTCAAAGTTGGGTTACATATTGATAGTCCAACTTATTCCAAATAGCTTGACATTAATCTCAACCAAAGCATATAATTTCACTTTGATATTAAAACTTAACGAGACAAATTATGGAAGAGCTAAAGGCCGTACATTATGGTCAACTAGAATTAATCCCCGGCGTTATATGTGATGTTTACGTCTTAAATGACGGTACCTCCAGTTATGACTGAAAGGGGAACTGCCGATTTATTGGGAATAGGTCGTATGGCCTTACATCGCATGGAGCCTAAATGGCCTCCAAAAACACTTAAACCTTTTATTAATAAGGATTTTGGCATGGAGCCTAAATCATTATCAGTAAAAGTTGTAGCCAAAAATAGTCCGTATCAAGGGGGAAACATTACCGTTTATGGTAGTAATTTTATTGAATCCTTTATACGTGGTTATTCCTTAGCATTAGCAAATCGTAAATTGCGACCAAATCAAATACATGTTGGTGAAAGATGTATTATATTACAATCTGCTCTTGCACGTAGTGCCGTAGACACCGCCATTACACAAGCCTGTGGCCTAACTCCCAATATCCAACAAACCGTGCAAGAACAATGTATTAAACTGATGAAACAATATGGTTTAAAAACCTCATTTCCAGAAGAAGCATTATATACCAAGAAAGACATCATAACTTTTCTAGAAAAACCATTAGGTACTGTCAATAGTTATATCAGAACACACAATATTCCTCATGAAAAAGTTGATCACCAAACTATCAAAGCCAATGGCGGCAAAGCAAACCGTATGAATGGTTATAATTTAGAAGCTGTCAGTAAAATAGTTTTAGGCATGGATTCTGTTGTTGGCATCGAACTTAAAAAACAAATTTTCGGCAATGTTGGAACATTAGTTAAAGCAGATACCAAAGGTGAGATAGAATGGCAACAAGTTCTAGCTCAAGTGTTTGATGGATTTGGTTTTCATCACAATTACACATTTGGTAGCTACCGAGTAGATTTTTTCATCCAAGATTTAAACTTAATCCTAGAATGTAATGGCTATGACAACCATCGTAACTACAATCAACAAGAAGAATTACAACGAGAAAAACTGCTAAAACAGAACTATAGCATTATTCGTTTTCATCATAAAATAACTCCAGAACAAC
>DAOUSR010000118.1 GCA_030627125.1 Thioploca sp. | reverse complement strand
GGTTGTTTTTCAATTGTTTTTTTGGAAATTCAATTTTAACACAACCATCTTTTTAACTATTTACACATTTTTTATCTGAGTTTTTGGCGAAGGTATTGATTCATAGGAGGAAATTTAATGAATGGCGGGGTAAATATCAGCTTGAAGAACCTAATGTTCAAACTAAAACCTTCTAAAAGAAAATTTTAATCTAACATTAAGTAAAATAAAAACTTGCTCCAGTGAGCATCTTTAAAATACAAGAGAGGCTTAAGCGAGTATGATTACTACATATTATATGTGGTGTATAATAAAAAAGCAAACTTAAATTTAAAATTTTCTGATTATAACGGTTTATGTTAACTCGTAACAGCAAAGATAAAATATTAATTGTTGTGGCATTCACAATAATGGTAAGGGTACTGGCTTCTCTGGAGTGGAGAACCATCTATGCTGATAATACTGTTGTATGGCGATGGGCAGAAAATGGCTGGGGAGTTGCTTCAGGGGATTAAGGAGTTGTAAATTATGGGGGTGGGTGAGTTTCATCCACCTTAAAGTTATAGCGAGTTGAAGTATATGAATAGATTAAACGCAATTTACCAAAAAGATTTTTATAGTTGGCTAATGCAAAATGCTGAGTTAATTCGGCAAGGTAAACTTTCTGAAATTGACTCTGATAACCTTATTGAAGAATTAGAAAGTATGGGCAGAAGTGAAAAACGTGAATTGGTAAGTAGGTTAGCTGTGTTAATTGCTCATATACTAAAATGGACTTTTCAATCGGAAAAACGAAGTTATAGTTGGGAATGTACTATTGAAGAACAACGTCATCAGGTTATTTATATGCTGGAAGATAGTCCTAGTTTAAAACATCAATTAGAAGAACGTTTAATAGTAGCCTACCAAAGATCAATTGTAATAGCAGCTAAAGAAACAGGAATAAAAAAAGAACGTTTTCCCAAAGAATGTCCGTTTTCTTTAACTCAGATTATGGAGCAGAACTTTTATCCTGAAGCACAGTCTTTACATAAGTGATTACAATGCCAACGGCAGAATATAATACTAGTGATTATCTTAAAACTAATGAAGATATAACTGAATACTTAAATGCTGCATTGGAAGAAAATGATCCTAAAGTATTTTTTATGGCATTGAATAATGTTATTGAAGCTACTAAGAATAATTGGGAGAATAATTGGGGTCAGGAATAATTGGGGTCAGAGTGAAATTAATTTTGAAAGTAATTAAAAATGAATGATTAACCTATCTAACTATATTATTATCACGCATATTCTCCATGATATTCTTAGATATTAACCGACAACTCAGTTGTAAGGTAGGTGAAGCAAAGCGTAACCGACCATTATGACGTAAACAAACACATAAATTATTGATTGGATTTGGTCGGTTTTAAGTTCATCATATCAGTTATCAAACCATTTATTTTTTAAATGAACAATGTTTTCTATCCAATTTACCCAAAATGTAATAAAGAAAACAATATATATTATTGTTAAAAAAAAATTTAACCAAAGTAAATCAAATTGAACTTTTACTAAAGTACCGACAACAGCAAGAGCAAATGTAATATAAAAGATTCTGTCGCTAATAAGGTAATCCGGTTTTTCTTTTTTTGTTAGTAAGTAAATATCTTCAATTTTATCAAACTTATCAGTAATATTTTCTTCACAACAATATATTTTCCAAGGGATATTAATATTTTTTTCAACAAAAGATGTCATTTCTATAAAATCGTTTTTACTTATCCCTTCACAATTTACATACTGAATAGAATTTTCTAGCTTAAATTCAATGAGAATTATAGTATCAATAGAAATAATAAATTCACTAATTTTAGAAATTTCTATTGAAAAACTAGGGTTTAGAAAGCTAATTTTTAGATGCAAAAAGCCATCTTTAATATTAATTTCCATTAAAAATTCATAAATTAAGAGTTGTAGGGTCGATGAAGCAAAGCATAATCGGACAATTTAATTACTACAGTACAATTTGAGATTAGCCAAACTAAAGTTTGGAATCCTGATAAAGTAGTGCATGGGTAACAAATAAAGCTACAGTAAATAATACTAATGCCCCACCTTGATGAGTGGCTGCTAATACAACTGGAACTTGCAATAATAAGGTTGAAATACCAAGAGTTACTTGAATTAACATTATCAGTAATAATATATTGATCCCCCAGCTAATTCTAGTTGGAAATTTAGTTCTTTGAGCTATTATCCACAATGCAATCACTAATAAAAATACCAAAGTTGCCAGCAAACGATGGTCGAACTGAACTGTGGTAATATTTTCAAATAAGTTTCGCCATACTGGTTCCATACTTAAAATTCCCTCTGGAATCCACTGCCCAGCCATAAGCGGAAAAGTATTGTAAGCTAAACCAGCTTTTAAACCAGCTACAAAACCACCAGATAACATGGTAATAAAAATTAAACTAGTGGTAATTAAAGCAAAATTAGTTAAGCTATGTTTGTTATCTTTATTAGGAAATAACAGGCCGATAGCTACCCAAAACATATAGCCATAAATAATTACCGCTAATCCGAAGTGAGCAGTCAGACGATATTGACTCACATGAGGATTATCAACCAACCCACTTTTCACCATATACCAACCCAATATTCCTTGTAAACCACCTAACACAAACATAGTAATTAATTTAGGAATCAGCGATCTGGCAATCATTCCTCTAAATATAAAAATCAGCATCGGAATCATAAAAATTAACCCAATTCCACGACCTAGCAACCGATGAGCATATTCAAACCAAAAAATAGTTTTAAACTCGCTTAAATTCATGTGAAAGTTTCTTAGTTGATATTCGGGAAATTGTTGATATTGCTGAAAAGCTACTCCCCATTCGGCTTGATTAAGTGGTGGTAAAATTCCCATTATTGGTTTCCAGACTACCATAGACAAGCCAGAGCCAGTCAATCTAGTTACTCCGCCTAATATTACCATAGTAAATATGGTTGCACAGCAAACTAATAACCAAATGGCGATAGTTTTGTTTGAAGAACTTGGAATACTGTTCATTTAGCTTCTAATAAATCCTTGTTAATAAAGTTGATCTGTATCAATGTATTCATAAATAAGTTAAGTGATACTTGACAATTAGCATTACTATTCGAGTCTAAGAATCTAAGATTTTTAGCCAGAATATTTGTATGGTTCATACTTTAAACTATCTTAATGAGTAACTATCTAAGATATTTCAATATAGTAGTTCTGCAAAAAGAGTGATAATTACTCATGATTGCACTACCACCTTTCAATATATTTAAATCTAATTGGGACTGCTCTAGGATTGCAAAAAGTTTAAACCGTGTCAAGTTTAACTATGGACATAATTTTAATATTTTATAGAGGTAGCCTTAAAATGAGTGAAGAAAAAGAAGAACGAGTACCTGCTATGCAAAGACTGTTAGATAATCATTTTTTACTTCTGTTTATAGGAGTGACTATGCCTACAGTGTTTTACATTTTATGGGGCGTTATGGAAATTGTCTCAATCCCTATTGCCAAATAACCAAGGAGACTAAATAATGAGTGCTATATTACCACCATCAGAACGAATCTGGTGGAAAACACCGGTTGGAAAAGAAGAAATTGTATGGATTCTTCTGGCCTTAATATGGTGTATAATAATGTTTGCGATGATGCCGATATGGCATATTTATGGTAAACAAAATCTTTCCAATGAAGCCTATAAAACTACTCCAGTCCAGTATGAAGCTAAAGTTAAAGCTATGACTGAACAGCATACCATACGTACCCAATTAGTGGGCGGTGTAGATGTTCCTGTAGTAGCCCCACCAGCTGGTAGTGATGTATATATGTTAGCAAGGCTTTGGAGTTGGTATCCAATGTTAGAATTGAAAAAAGGTGAAAGCTATCGTTTACATCTATCATCATTAGACTGGCAGCATGGATTTTCTTTACAACCAATTAATATCAACTTACAAGTATTACCAGAGTATGAAATGGTTATAACTATAACTCCTGATACTTCCGGCGAGTTCACGATTGTCTGTAATGAATATTGCGGCATTCTTCATCATACTATGTTAGGCAAAATTTACGTTACGGAGTAAAATAAATGTCACAATATCGAATTTGTCCTGACACTGGGTTATATTTTGATCGTGCTAGTGAAGGGCTTATAAAAGCTAATGCCGTAGCTGGTGTAGTTGCTTTATTAATTGGTGGTGTACTAGCTTTATTGGTTGGTTTAACCCGTTGGCCAGCAGTTCATTTATTAGATGCGCCTGATTTTTACTTAGTGTTAACAGCTCATGGTATAAACGCATTAATTTTTTGGCTTATATTTTTTGAAATAGCTATTTTGTATTTCGCTTCTTCAAGTTTGCTGAGATGCAGGTTAGCAACTCCACGTTGGGCTTGGGCAGGATTTGCATTAATGCTGATCGGTGCAGTGATGACCAACGTTGCTATTTTCCAAGGTAATTCTAGTGTAATGATGACTTCTTATGCACCTATGGAAGCTGCTCCTCATTTTTATTTAGGAATGATTTTATTTGCAGTTGGTGCATTAATTGGCTGTTTTGTCTTTTTAGGCACTTTGGTTATTGCTAAAGAAGAAAAAACTTACGTAGGCTCTATACCTTTGGTAACATTTGGTGCATTGACCGCTTGTATTATCGCTGTATTCACCATTGCCTCTGGTGCCATTATTTTGATTCCTAGTTTCTTATGGTCAATTGGTTTAATTGGTCAAATTGATGCTTTGATGTATCGGGTAATTTGGTGGGGTATGGGACATAGCTCACAACAACTTAATGTTGCTGCTCACGTATCAGTTTGGTATGCAGTAGCTGCGATTGCATTTGGTGCTAAACCTATGTCTGAAAAGGTAAGTCGTACTGCATTTTTATTATATATCTTTTTCTTACAATTGGCTTCTGCTCATCATATCTTAGCCGATCCAGGTCTTAGCTCAACTTGGAAGATATTTAATACTAGTTATGCTATGTACCTTGCTGTATTGGCTAGTATGATTCACGGTTTAACTGTACCAGGTTCTATCGAAGTTGCACAACGCAAAAAAGGTTTTAACAATGGTCTATTTGAGTGGTTGCGGAAGGCTCCTTGGGGTAATCCAGTATTTTCTGGGGTATTCATATCAATAATAGGTTTCGGATTTATCGGCGGAATTACTGGTGTAGTTATGGGAACTGAGCAAATTAACTTAATCATCCATAATACTCTTTATGTTCCGGGTCATTTCCACGCCACTGTTGTACTTGGTACTACTTTGACATTTATGTCTTTGACTTATTTCTTAATTCCAGTCTTATTCCGACGTGAGATGATCATGCCTGGATTAGCTAAATGGCAACCATATCTGTTTTCTGGTGGTATGGTCGTATTTACCTTAGTTATGATGGGGGCAGGTACTCTTGGTGTACCACGTCGTCATTGGGATGTTGGTTTTGCTCAAGCGGCTGAAATGGGATTAAAATTTGAATTCCCCGGTAGTGCTACAATGATGCTAGGCTTGGTAGGTATTAGTGCTGTAGTAGCCGTTCTTGGTGGAATTATTTTTATACTAATTACAGTTGGTTCTATAGTATGGGGCAAGAAATTAGAAAAATCGGCTGGACTTATGCAAAGTTTTGGTTTTGCATTAGCACCATCTTGTTATACTTCCGAAAAACTAGAGCCAGTTAAAGGCCCTGCTGCTGATCTGGAAGAGCATGGTTCCGGTGGATTTGAAGCTCCAGGTACTTTCGTATTAGCTTTAGTATTGTTAGTAACTTTCGTAGTTTACTACTTTATTAATTGGAAATATCTGTCTTCGGTTTGGCCAATGGGCTAAAGTTTGTTGATGGATTAGAGTTATATATAGAGGGCGAACTGGTTGGTTCGCCCTTTTTGTTTGGGAAATTATATAGGAGAATGATAATGGCATTTGTGACTGTTACAACCAAAGGCAAAATTACAATTCCAAAAGATATACGCAAATTATTAAAATTGCATACAGGTGATAAAATTGAAATTTCTGTTACAGAAGATGGTAGTGCTATAATCCAACCGGTTTCTAAAAAGGTTGATGATATATTTTGTAAATTATATAAGTCTGGCAGAAAAGCTATTTCTGTAGAAGATATGAATAAAGCTGTCCAAAAAAGAATGAAGAACAAATGAAAGGAATTGATACTAATATTTTAGTTCGTTTTTTAACTGGAGATGATGATAATTTTCATCTGACAGCTATTTTCAAATTTATCTACTGACAAGCATATTGATGGTAAAAAATGCAAATAACCCTAACCGAACTAGCAACTAAAATTGGAGCCGAATTAGAAGCTTCTGATTTAGTAATCATTATCGGAATCGCTCCGTTAAATAAAGCCAACCAACAACAAATTAGCTTCTTTTCTAGCAGTAAATACCGCAATGAACTCAGCAAGACTCAAGCTGCGGCAGTTATTTTAACGGAAAAAGATCGAAAATTTTGTAAAGTGGCTAAATTGGTTATGAGTAATCCCTATTTGGGTTATGCCAAAGCAGCAGCTTTATTTAATCCAACCATTCCCAAACCTCCTGGAATTCATCCCAGTGCTTATGTCAGTCCAGACGCAATGTTAGATGATACTGTATATGTAGGTCCACAAGTTGTTATTGAAGCAGGAGCAAAATTGGGAAAAGAAGTAGAAATTGGGCCAGGATGTGTTATTGAAGCTAATGTTGAAATCGGTGCTAATTGCCAATTGAAAGCTAATATTACGTTATGTTCAGGTACAAAAATTGGGCAACGAACTATAATTCACCCGGGAGCTGTTATTGGTGCGGATGGTTTTGGTAATGCCAATAATGATGGGAAATGGTTTAAAGTGCCACAGCTTGGTGGAGTTCTAATTGGTGATGATGTAGAAATCGGAGCTAATACCACGATAGATAAGGGTGCCTTGGAAGATACTAGCATAGCTAATGGAGCTAGACTGGACAATTTGATTCAAATCGCTCATAATGTCCAAATTGGTGAGTATACTGCTATCGCTGGTTGTGTTGGAATTGCTGGTAGCACTAAAATCGGTAAAAACTGTCTAATTGGTGGGGGAGTTGGTATCTCTGGTCATTTGGAAATAGTTGATAATGTTTGTGTTACTGGGGGTTCGATTGTGCTTAGATCGATTCGGAAACCGGGAGTTTATTCATCAGGAACCCCCATCGAAAATAATCAGCATTGGCATCGAAATTATCTTAGATTTAAACAACTTAATGAAATGGCTCAAAGCTTAAAAAAATTGGAAAAGAATATATGAATAGTATGGATATCCATCAAATTTTTCAGCATTTACATCATCGTTACCCGTTTTTATTGATAGATCGGGTACTTGATTATAAAGTTAGCGAATATTTGATAGCTATTAAAAATGTAACCTATAATGAACCATTTTTTCAAGGCCATTTTCCCCATCGGCCAGTGATGCCAGGAGTTTTGTTGGTTGAAGCAATGGCTCAAGCCACTGGTATATTATCATTTAAAACCGCCGAGTTACAACCTGAAGATGACTCATTATATTACCTAGTTGGTATTGATAAAGCTCGTTTTAAACAACCAGTTGAACCCGGTGACCAATTGCTAATAGAAGTAAAATTAACTAGAATTGTACGGGGAATTTGGAAATATACTGGTACCACTAAAGTTGCTGATAAAATAGTTGCCAGTGCTGATATTATGTGTATGAAGAGAGATATTCCAGCTTGATTTCACCTCACGCCTTGATTGACCCTAAAGCCGAACTGGATTCTAATGTTCAAGTTGGGCCATATTCTATTATTGGTGCTGATGTAAAGATTGCTTCTGGCACTAAGATAGGGCCACATGCGGTAATTAAGGGGCCTACCATAATTGGACATGATAATAATATCTACCAGTTTACATCGTTGGGAGAGATTCCTCAAGATAAAAAGTATGACGATACCGAAGCTACTTATTTAGAAATTGGGGATCGTAATGAAATTCGAGAATACTGTACTATGAATCGTGGAACAGTACAAGGCGGGCATGTTACTCGAATTGGTAATGATAATTGGATTATGGCTTACTGTCATATTGCTCATGATTGTCAAATTGGGAGTAATACTATCTTTGCCAACGGAGCTTCTTTAGCAGGCCATGTGCAAATTGCCGATCACGTTATTTTAGGTGGTTTTACGTTAGTACATCAGTTTTGTGTTATGGGAACTCATAGTTTTTCTGGAGCTAGTTCTTTGATTTTTAAGGATGTTCCACCTTTTGTAACTGTGTGGGGTAATCGGGCTAAAGCTTATGGTATTAATAAGGAAGGTCTGAAACGGCGGGGTTTTAGTAATGAATTAATTCGAGTTTTGCATCAAGCTTATAAAATTATTTATAAACAACAATTGACTATTGAACAAGCTATTGAGCGGCTAGATGAATTAAGTGTAAACCACCCAGAAGTCCAACAATTAACTGATTTTTTACGTCAATCTACTCGTGGTATTGTACGTTAGCCGGGGTTAAATTTCTGCAAAATCTCATAATGACTACTGTATTAAAATTCATTTACGATTTGAAATGAGACCCGGCATTTGTAAAATTTTGCTGGATTTACGAATTTAGACATCTATTCATATATGAACCCACCCGATAAAAAATTAATTGCAACTTTCGATTATAATCTGACAACCTATAAAAAAGGCCCATATAATGAAACTCAAGTTCGGCGTGAGTTTATCGACCCATTGTTTGAAGATTTGGGTTGGGATATTACAAATAAACAAGGTTATGCAGAAGCCTATAAAGATGTTATCCATGAGGATGGGATAAAAATTGGCGGTTTTACCAAAGCTCCAGATTATTGTTTTCGGGTTGGTGGAGTGCGTAAGTTCTTTTTAGAAGCAAAAAAACCTGCAATTAATATAGAAACTAATAAAGATGCAGCATATCAATTACGTCGCTATGGATGGAGTGCAAAATTGCCTCTCAGTATTTTGACTAATTTTGAGGAATTTGCGGTTTATGATTGCAGAACGAAACCGGTTAAAACTGATAAAGCTTCGCATTCTCGCATTCTTTATTTAAAATACACAGATTATATTGAACATTGGGAAGAGATTAATAATATATTTTCACAAGAAGCTATTTTAAAAGGCTCGTTTGATAAATATAGTGCAACTAAGAAAAAAGGTACGGCTGAAGTTGATGCAGTATTTTTGCAGGAAATTGAGCGATGGCGAGAGATTTTAGCCAAGAATATTGCGTTACGCAATCCGAATTTATCCCAAAGAGAACTTAATTTTGCCATCCAGCAAACAATTGATCGAATTATTTTTTTGCGAATTTGTGAAGATCGGGGTATTGAAATCTATGGTCGGTTAATGGCTTTGCAAAATGGTGAGCATGTTTATAAGAGATTGTTTCAATTGTTCCGTAAGGCAGATGCTAAATATAATTCTGGTTTGTTTCACTTTAAAAAAGAGAAAAATCGTAAATATTTTGATGTACTTACGCCACAATTAACCATTGATGATAATGTGTTAAAAGATATTTTTACTAATCTCTATTATCCAGATAGTCCTTATGAATTTTCGGTGTTGCCGGCTGATATTTTGGGGCAGGTGTATGAGAAGTTTCTGGGTAAAGTTATTCGGTTAACGCCGACCCATCAAGCGAAAATAGAAGAGAAACCGGAAGTAAGGAAGGCTGGTGGGGTTTATTATACTCCGACTTATATTGTTGATTATATTGTGAAACAAACGATAGGAAAGTTGGTTGCGGGTAAGAGTCCGAAGGGAGTTGTTAGTAAGTTAAAGATATTAGACCCGGCTTGTGGTTCTGGTTCGTTTCTTATTGGGGCTTATCAGTTTTTGTTAGATTGGCATCTTGAGCAGTATGTGAATGATAATCCAGCTAAATTAGCTAGGGTGAAAAAACCACGTATTTATCAATCGGTTAATAAGGAATGGCGTTTAACTACTGATGAAAGAAAGCGAATTTTGTTGAATAATATTTATGGGGTGGATATTGATTCGCAGGCGGTTGAAGTTACTAAGTTGTCTTTGTTATTGAAGGTGTTGGAAGGTGAAAATGAGCAGACGATTGATAATCAATTAGCGATGTTTCACCTTCCAACACCTTCAATAACAAAGACAACTTAGTAACTTCAACCG
>DAOUSR010000169.1 GCA_030627125.1 Thioploca sp. | reverse complement strand
CCGACTTTTCATATTATTGTTGCCATTAGTTTTTCAATCCTTAATTTATTTCGGTAATATTATTACATATCTTTATCACATCGTCAATAATCAACACCCCTTCAAACAACGGCAAACATTTATTGTTTAGTTCGCTCTACTGATAAAGATGTATTGGTGAATAAACTGAAATCCTATATGATATGGGAGGATACATTTGCTCCTAGAATAATTCCCGTTAGTGGAGATTTAGCTAAACCCTTATTAGGCTTGGATATAATTAATTTTGAACAACTTGCGAGTAAAATTGATGTAATTTACCATAATGGAGCGTTAGTTAATTTCGTTTATCCGTACTCAGCATTAAAAGTAACCAATGTACTTGGAACTCAGGAAATTTTAAAACTGGCTAGTAAATACAGGGCGAAACCAGTCAATTTTGTTTCTACTATCAACACGATAGATTTTAGTACTAGTGGTTATGCTCAAAGTAAGACTGTAGCCGAAAAATTAATAATGCAAGCAGGTGAGCGTGGTTTGCCAGTATCAATTTATAGACCACCTGGAATTATTGGGCATAGTAAAACTGGTATGTTTAATCAGAGTGACTTTTTTAGCTTAATTATAAAAGGTTGCATTCAATTTGGTAAAGTGCCAATTTTACAAAAAGATTTGGCAGTAAATATAATTCCTGTAGATTGGGTAAGTAATACTATTGTTAAGTTATAGCAAACCTAGTATAAAACGGTTAAAAATACTAAATATTATTTCAATATAAACAGATATTTATCCTATATATTTGTATTCATTTTATGCTCATTTAGCTATATCTTTACAACAAAATTCAAGCAAAATTTTTAACTTGACTAATCCTCGTTTTACCAGTTGGAAGGAATTATTTGCTAAACTATGTTCTTTAGGTTACGTATTTGAACAAATTTCGTATGCTCAATGGCGGGATGAATTAAGTTTACAGCCGGAAAATGTTTTGTATCCAATTTTATCCGCATTGCCTAAAACAGATGGGTTTGCCACACCAACTTTGCCATCGAAGCATAAACTAGAAGAGTTTATAGGAGATGATTGGCCTATGATTGATGATAAGTTATTGGATGTTTATTTTTCATACTTTTGGGAGAGCGGATTTTTGGATAAACCATCAGCAAATTAAGTTTGGTAGTTTTCCGATGGATGAGTATATAATTAATATTTAACTTGAATTAAATTATAATAGCTATTACATATAGAGAATCATTTACTTTTTATTTGCAACGGTTTAGAATTATGTAATATCAGATATAAATTTATTTCTTTACTTTGAACCAGCCCTCCCGTTTTACTGGGGGTTGATTTTTTTAATTTTATTGCTAACAATGCAGATAAATATGCTCTAATTTCAATAGATAAAATCATTAAATATCCTTGCTTTATTCTTTTGTAAATGAGATAATTTTTTTAACAACTTTTTTAACAACTTTTTTAACAACTTTTTTAACAACTTTTTTAACTTATCTTTGTATATAATTTAGGTATCAAATTTATGAAAAATATTATTGCTTTCTTAGCTTTAGTTTTTACATTTGCTCAACTGCAAGCTGCTCCTACACAAGAAGTCAAGGAAGCTATTAAACACGCAAGCCCATTACCAAGCCTAATGATGGTTATTAAAAAACATGGAGACCATTTAAAGTTATCTGAGGAACAAAAAGCTGGAATGACAGCTTGGTCAAAAAAACATTTTCCTATATTAGTAGAATTATCTATGGCAGTAAAAGCTGGTGAACAGGATGTTCATGATGCTGTAGTCGATGGAGTTGCTAAGGAAGATGTGATGGTTCAAGTAAATGAATTATCTAAAAAACGCCAGACAATTGCATCAATGAAAACAGATTGTAGGGATAATATGCGTACTATTCTTAATGATGAGCAGTGGAAACAATTGGTTGAATTATATAAAGAAATGTAAAATATTTTAATCCTGAAAGACTCCAACTATTGAAAATGAATGGAGTTTTTCAATGATTGCTATAAATATCATAAATTGAATGGAAAACTGGTCTTAACAAATCTACTTGAAAACTTTAATTGTTCTTTACGTTTAGTTAGACCTTTTTCCATTCAATTTAACTCGTAAGGTGTATAAGCGAAGCGTCATACACCAAAAGCACAGTGGTGCTACAAATTATGATTTATCAATCAAACATATACGGCTTACGAGTTTCATACCAACCTACCAGAAGTAAAAACTGGTGTAAAATTCCATTACCATTTTCATACAGAGTTCTAGTAGTTATAAATTCAAATTTTATAATTAAAGTAACGCTATATTCAATCATATCCACAAAAAATTCAACACCACCACAATCATTGATTTAAAGTCCGTCCCCCGTCAACAGAAATAACTTGCCCAGTAATATAATTTGCATCTCGTACTAAAAATAATACAGTTTTTGCAATATCTTGAGCATCCCCATGGCGTTTTAGAGCAATCTTTGAGATAATTTGTTGTTTGGTAGTATCATCCATATCGTTATCTGGCCATAAAATTGCACCTGGAGCTATAGCGTTAACTCGAATCTCTGGCCCCAATTCATTAGCTAAGGTTTTAGTAAGCATAATCAAACCGGCTTTTGCTATACTATAAACAGAATGTGTTTTCAACGGACGCAAAGCATGAATATCTGCCAAATTAATAATACAACCGTGAGTTTTTTGTAAATGTGGAACTGCTGCTTGGCAGAGAAAAAATGGTGCTTTTAGATTAGTTCCCAATAACTCTTCCCAATCTGATTCGGTAACTTTACTAATCGGAGTAGGATAAAAACATGAGGCATTGTTGATCAATACGTCCAAACGCTCATAGTGTTCTATTACTTGTTGCACCATTTTATCTAATTGAGTTAAATCTCGCAAATTGCCTGATAATAATATAACCGATTCAGGTCGTTGTTCATTTAACTCAGCTTGTAAGGTCTGAGCCTCAGCTCGAGAATGATTATAATGTAATACTATTTTCATACCGTTAGCATGTAATTGGCGTGCAATAGCAGCTCCAATACGTTTACCACTACCGGTAATTAATCCAACTTTATCAGTTAGTTGTACTTCTAAATTATGCACAATTTACCTCCACCTCATCCAGATGCTATTCTTCATAGTCAGTATTTAACAACAACAATTATAACAGCTATTGAACAATCTGGTGGTATTATTCCATTTAATGAATTTATGCGGCAGGCATTATATACTCCAGGGCTTGGCTATTATAGTGCTGGGATGCGAAAATTTGGAGCTGAAGGTGATTTTGTTACCGCTCCAGAAATTTCTCCCTTATTTGCCCAATGTATCGCTCGCCAATGTCAACAAGTACTAGCTAATTTTGATACTGGCGTAATTTTGGAATTTGGAGCTGGTTCTGGAATAATGGCGATCGATCTGCTCCAAGCCTTAACCGAATTAGATTGCTTACCCACCCGGTATTTTATTTTAGAAGTAAGTGCTGATTTACAACAACAACAACGAGAAATGTTTCAGACTAAAGCTCCCCAATTTTTACATTTAGTCGAATGGTTGCAAAAATTACCTACTGAACCTATGCAAGGAATTGTATTAGCGAATGAAGTCTTAGATGCTATGCCAGTACAAAAGTTTCGGGTGCAAGAAGATAGTATTGCCGAGTTTTGTGTAACCCATGATTCAAATTCTTTTGTTTGGCATGAACAGATAACTAAAAATGAAGCATTAGAAGAAACAGTAAAATCGTTAAATTTACCAATTAATTATGTTTCTGAAATAAATTTAGCATTATCTGCTTGGCTGCAATCAATAGCCGATATTTTAGCAGCAGGCATGGTGTTATTGATAGATTATGGATTTCCAAGTACTGAATTTTATCATCCCCAACGCAATCAAGGGACTTTAATGTGTCATTATCGCCATCATTCGCATATTGAGCCATTAATTTTAGTAGGCTTACAAGATATTACTGCTCATGTTGATTTTACTGCGGTGGCTGAAGCAGCCCAAGATGCTAAATTACATGTTGTTGGTTACACTACTCAAGCTAAATTTTTATTGGCCTGTGGTTTAGCGGATATTCTTTTTTCTCTTAATCCAGATGATAAACAACATTATTTACCCAAAGCTCAGCAAGCGAAAACTTTAATTTTACCTAGTGAAATGGGAGAATTATTTAAAGTTATGGCTTTAACTCAAAATTTAGATATACCGTTATTAGGATTTTCTCAGGATGAACGAATTAGGTTATAGACAACTGCTTGAAGCTTCTTCATGATATAATACCTAAAGTTCGATATAATTTTGGTTTTTTTCAAATTTTCAAAATGGCAATCACGTTTTCAAAAGGGCAACCACAAGGGATTGCCCCTACGAAAATATTAAATTAATCAATTATTTGCATTATAATGGAAATATTTAAAAAATTCAGTATTGAAGCAGCACATCGATTGCCAAATGTTCCTGAAGGCCATAAATGCGGTCGATTGCACGGACATTCATTTAAAGTTACAATTCACGTACGGGCTGAGATAGAAGCTAAGAATGGTTGGGTTATTGACTTTGCAGATATTAAAGCGGTATTTAAACCTATATATGAGAAACTAGATCATCACTATTTAAATGAAATTGCAGGCTTAGAAAATCCTACTAGTGAAAATTTAGCCGCTTGGATTTGGCGAAATTTAAAACCAGAACTACCAATTCTATGCCAAATAACTATCCAAGAAACTTGTACTAGTGGTTGTATTTACCAAGGAGAAAATGACAATGGACAGGTCTTTCAAAGGTAATTTCTGTCACTAGGAAAGGTATTCGTAATGGCAAGAAATTTAGTGGCGAAACATTCTATATAACTAGTTTAAAAACCAGTGCTTATATCGAAAGCAATTAAATAACTAATGCAATGATGGAAGGGAAAATAGCTAAACTTTGGGATATTGTCAATATTAAAAATATCTTTAATTTCAGCTAATTATTTAATTATGAAATTTTTATTTAGTTGATAACTTTTTGTTATATTTAGGTTGTTTTTACTTTGATGCATCCCTCCCATCCCGACCAACATAATAATTATGGGTATTGGCAACGGTAAGATTATATACCTTTCCAAACACAACACTTGTATCAATCTCTTTGATAACAACCGTTGTACCATTGTGTAACTGTAAAGATTGACCAACTTTTAAGGAATTAGCAGGATTCCAACCTTTGCCTTTGATATTGAAAAAAATTATAGATATGATTAACAACGATAAATAAGCTACTTAACTACCAAGTTTTAATTTTAGAGAGCGTAGAATGCAATGAACGAAGGGAATTGCATCTAATATCTTAACCTTGTTTGATGCGGTTCGTTTTCTCACCACATCTTACGGGATTGCAGGTTACAAGTTATAGCGTCAGCCCAATCTAAAATCTATCAGACAGCAATTTTAGTATTACTGATAACCTTTCGATATCTACATCTGTTGTTCTAGAAGGTTCTTTTATTATCTTTTTAAGTTCTAAAATATCATCGTCCAACGAACCAACAGCAAGCTGTGGTTCCTTATCAAATTGTAACCAGTCTCCAGATAATACTGTCCAATATAGGTCTTCTCTCTGTGTTTCTATACTAGATATGCCATTTGCTCTTGCATGTTGCAAAAGAATATCAAAGCATTTTTCAAGTTCAGAAAGGGAAATATTCATGGTTTCATTATTTATCTAAAAGATGGATAATTTTTTCTAACTCTCCCTTTTGCTTAACTATCTGTTTTTTCAGCACGTAGGTTGGGCTGACGTAAGGAAGCCCAATAAAATTATATGTAAAATAAGGTATTTGGTTTAAAAAATGTGGATAAGAGGGAAAGTTATATCTATAGTATAATGCTGGGCTTCCTTGCGTCAGTCCAGCCTACGTGCTATAGATATGGTGGGCAACAAAAGGACGTTGCACACCCTACCCGGCTAAAATATCATCTTTACTTGTTTCCCAAGGTTGCATTCCTATGTTTTGGAGAACATTCTGATCATTCTGAAGTACAGATTGTTTAGCGGCTTGTTGAGAAATATTCTCATGTGTTTCTAATTCATACCCTAAAGCATAATAAGATATGCTAAGAAGATAACAAAACAATGTAACAGTTATGTTTTTCATAACATAAAACTCCTTTATTTTAATAAATAAAATTAATAATAATTTTTCTAACGGGAAAGCTTGTTTAAAATGAATTTTTTTAATCTAAAAATTTTAATTTTAAACTTGGACATTTTTCTAAATATGGCGGAAAATTAGAATATTCTTTACGAATAGCTTGTGTCATAATTGGAATTTCCTTCCATTCACAATCTAAAATATTTTGGTATTCAGATATATCATCAAGATCATCCCTAAGATCAAATAATTTATCCAAATATTTTTCCATGTTACCTTTGAATTTTGATAATTCAATACTCTTGCCATGCCATTTAGAGATTCTTATATAATTAATACCCAACGAAGATTTTCGGCTAATATCATTACTAAAATATCCCCATTCATAACCACTTTTAAAAAAAATAATATGGGGTTGTGTACTCCTTAAATAACCTCTAAATGTAGTTTTAGGTCCCCAAGCTGGAAAATAAAAACGTCCATTTTTATCAGTTACTGTTTCCATAATTGTTAATTGACCAACTGGATGAGGTTGCATTCCTCCGTGGAGTTCCCAGTAAATAACAACTACTACATTTTTAAGAGGTTTTCCAGTATCTTCATCTACAATCCAAGCTTCAATCGGTTTGGCAGAATAGAAACGTGGCCTAAAAAAACAACTTGTTAGAAAGGTAAATATCATAAATAAGCTTAAAATATTTATTAGAGTTTTATGGATTTTCATCACATATAACTCCTAAAAAAAGATTGAGATTGGCCACAATATTTAGGTGACATTTTCGCTAAACCTTCAATTGAATTTAACTGATTATTAATCTTGTGTTTATTAAAGGTGATTTTTTGTTTATGAAGAGCTACTACCATATATGGTATTTTTTTCCACTGACATTCACTATTCTG
>DAOUSR010000063.1 GCA_030627125.1 Thioploca sp. | reverse complement strand
CATTGTAAAATAGCCGCCATCACTTGTACAACCGCAATACCAGTTGAAATCATAGTCATTATCGTATTTGGGTCAGTAAAAAACCCCATATCGCCTCTAGTTGGCGGCAATTCCTTTCTTTTGATTCCTTCCAGCCCATCAATGTTAGCCCGTTCCAACCAATCTATTAAATCCTCCAAAGAATCCTCATTGGCATCCTCACCTTCCAAACGCAATTCCAACTCAGTAGTCATAATAAAACCTCAGTTATAAGTAGCACAATATAAATTAGTAAAACTTTACCTAAATCGGATGAATTATAGCAAATTAACAACTTGATATTTATCTTGAAGTTCATTAAGAATTGCTATATACACTCAAACCTTCTGACGAGCAATACTCCGAAAAGCTAATTCAATATCCCAAGCTTCCAGATGGGTGCGGCTATTTAAATAAAGAGCAAATCCAGCCGCAACATATAATGGTTCTATAATGCTCAAAGCTATGAAATTAAAAATCAGGCTAAAAAACTTCAACCACCAATAATTTTCTGGAGCCATAAATTCAAAATTGGAATTGATTGGAGTCATTAAATAAATCAAACCAAACATAGAGAAGTACAAAATCACCGAAAATATCAAACATGCCAATAACAGCTTAACCGCAGGATTAGAAGCTTTCAATACATTCATTCGGCGGGAAGCCGCTTTGCCAGCTAAATTTTCTAATTGCCAAACTGGTAAATTTAACGATCTGGCTAAATCAAAACGTCGCAAGGTAAGTGCGGTAAATAAATTGGTTGTTAGTAATTTTGGTAAAGCTTGCCATGTCTGTTTTATGCTCAACTGCTCATCAAATAAAGCATGGCTTAAAAAATGTAACACGATACGATCAAACCAAGGTTTTAACCACCAAATTATTAGAATAGGCAACCACCAACTATAGTAGAACAACCAAGAAATTAGCAAACATATTGGCAAGGTAAACAGAAACCAAATTTTATATAATGGTCGCCACCAATGTTGCACCATGCTAAATCCTAAATCAATAGCTTCCCAAGAATCACGAGGACGAACAACGGCTTGAATCCGATCAAGTTGCATATTTCCGCCCAGCTAATAGCAAATATCCAAGCACTAATAGCCACAATAAACTACCGACTATATACTTGATTAACGGTGCAATAGCAGTATTGGAAGACCAAAATGCTTCTAGGAAAGCTGCTAACAGTAACATAATAATCACTCCACCCATAATTTGAATACTCTGTTTTGCCGCATTACGCAAGGCTTCTAACCGATAATAACGGCCGGGTGCAATTAATCCCCAACCTAATTTTAACCCAGCCGCTCCAGATAATATGATCGCAATTAATTCAAATGAACTATGGCCGATTACAAATGAGTAAAAAGGTACGATATAACCAATTTGAGTTAAATGGCCCGCTACCGCTCCTATATTTAAACCATTGAATACCAAAAAAAATATACTTCCAAAACCCAACAGTATGCCACTAGCAAAAGTTCGGAAGCCAATTCCAATATTATTATAAATATAAAATCCAAACATTAAAAAATCACTATCAGATTCCCGATTCTGGCCAAAATGTTTAGCGGTTGGATCATACATTTTTTCTATTTGCTTAATCTGTTCTGAATCTATTAGAGTATAAATAAAATCAGGGGCAATTTGGATCCCGATAAACATAATCAACAACGGAATAATAAATAACAGACTAGCTAAAATTACTAAATGTGCTTCAGACCGTACCTTATTAGGAAAATCAACCGCAATAAAGTTAATGATTTTATTCGTTAAATTAGGTTGGGTTTGATAAATAAGCTGATGACCACGTAATGCTAAATTATTAAGCCGTTTGATTAAATGTGGAGTATAATGACGGTCTTTAGCCAACGCTAAATGTTGACATATCTGGCGATATTTTTGAGGAAATTGGTTTTTTGGTTTATTATCTAACCACTGTTCCAAAGTTTTCCATTGCTGTTGATGTTGATTTTCAAAAGTACGTTGTTTCATTATTGAGACATTGCTAAATAACTATTAAATGGGTATCAGAAATTAAATCATGCCAAGTGCGGTGTTTTTGATTGAAAAAAGCCCAAAAAAACCCCATTCCAAATATTAACCATGATACAATGGATAATAAGAAGCGTAATAAGCATTGCCGCAAAGAAATTGCTTGATTGTCATTGGCAACTAATCGGACTCGCCACGCCTTCATTCCTAAGGTTTGTCCACCACGTACCCAAGACCATGCAAAATAAGAAAAACTTATAACGAATAAATAAATTTGAAATATAACATTTACTTGGACATTGGTAATCGGATATACTATTGCACCACTAGTAATAATATAAGTTATTCCGGTTGCAAGAAATAATACTGAAAATAACAGTAAACCATCATAAAAAATTACTGCCAAATAACGTAACAAACCTACATAATTTGAATTTGGTTCCATAATACTCAAAATTTAATTACTGAAATATTTGATTAATAAATGATTATTAGCAAATTACTATTCACAATTTACCTAAATAGATAATATGACGCAAACTTGGTCAGACAATGATATAGCTACTGAAGAAACTACAGATAAACTAAAATCACCACCACTCTATAAAGTGCTAATCCTAAATGATGATTATACACCAATGGACTTTGTGGTTCTTATTTTAGAGATTTTTTTTGGGATGCCAACTGAAAAAGCTACCCAAGTAATGTTACAAGTACACGTTAAAGGTAAAGGTATTTGCGGCATTTATACGCATGAAGTAGCTGAAACTAAGGTTATGCAAGTTAATGAATATTCTCGTGAAAATGAATATCCTCTTCTGTGTACTATGGAAGAAGCATAGGGAGTTTTAAATAATGTTAAGCAAAGAACTAGAACACACTTTACATCTAGGTTTTGAAAATGCACGGCAACAACGGCATGAATTTATGACTGTCGAACATCTGTTATTAGCGTTATTAGACAATGCGGATGCGGTTGAAGTGTTATTAGCCTGTGCAGTAGACTTAGATATTTTAAAACAAGAGTTAACCAAATTTTTGGAAGAAACAATTCCTAAATTTGCCAGAACTGGCGAACGAGAAACTCGGCCAACCTTAGCTTTTCAACGAGTATTGCAACGAGCGGTTTTTCAATTACAATCTTCTAGCAAAAAAGTTGCTACTGGAGCTAATGTTTTAGTTGCCATATTTGGCGAACGAGAATCACAATCAGTTTATTTACTTGATAAGCAGGATGTTTCTCGTTTAGATGTAGTAAATTATATCTCACATGGCATTTCTAAGATTGATGATGATATAACTTTGCCAGATTCAGATGATGATGAAAAAACTACTGAAAAATCTAAACCACGTAAAAATCCATTAGAAGCTTATGCGGTTAATCTAAATGAAGAAGCTTTAGCTGGAAAAATAGACCCACTTATCGGTAGGCAAAAAGAAATAGAACGAACTCTGCAAATTTTATGTCGCCGGCGTAAAAATAATCCTTTATTGGTTGGGGAAGCTGGAGTTGGGAAAACTGCTATTGCCGAAGGTTTGGCTAAGTTGGTTGTGGAACAAGAAATTCCTACAATTTTAGCTAAGAGCGTGATTTATTCCTTAGATTTAGGGGCTTTATTAGCTGGTACTAAATATCGTGGGGATTTTGAAAAACGGTTGAAAGCAGTATTAGCTGAATTAAAAAAACAAGAACATTCGATTTTATTTATTGATGAAATTCATACTATTATTGGGGCTGGTTCAACTTCTGGCAGTACAATGGATGCTTCTAATTTGCTAAAACCAATGTTGGCTTCTGGTGAAATAAAGTGTATTGGTTCAACTACTTATCAGGAATATAGAGGTATTTTTGAAAAAGATCGAGCCTTATCCCGTCGGTTTCAAAAGATTGATATTAATGAACCTTCAGTTGAAGAAACAGTCCAAATTTTACATGGCCTAAAATCCCGCTTTGAAGAACATCATGAGCTAGAATATACTCCACAAGCCTTGCGTGCTGCTGCTGAATTGTCCGATCGACATATTAATGATAGATTTTTACCAGATAAAGCGATTGATGTAATTGATGAAGCTGGAGCTAATCAACGCTTGCAACTTGAGCCTAAACAACAAATTGGTATCGAAGATATTGAGGGTATTGTTGCTAAAATTGCTCGAATTCCGCCCAAAACAGTTTCTACCTCTGACAAAGATTCATTGCAGAATTTGAGCCGAGATCTGAAAATGGTAGTTTACAGTCAGGATGAAGCTATTGAAAATTTGACTCAAGCAATTAAAATGTCCCGTTCTGGTTTAGGTGATGAAGAAAAACCAATTGGTTCATTTCTATTTTCTGGTCCTACTGGGGTGGGTAAAACCGAGGTTACTCGTCAATTAGCGAAAATTATGGGGATTGAATTAATACGGTTTGACATGTCCGAGTATATGGAACGTCATACAGTATCACGTTTAATCGGAGCTCCACCCGGCTATGTTGGGTTTGATCAAGGTGGTCTGTTGACGGAGGCTATCAATAAACATCCTCATGCCGTATTACTATTGGACGAAATTGAAAAAGCTCATCCAGATGTATTTAATTTACTGTTACAAGTTATGGACCATGGTTCATTGACTGATACTAATGGACGTTGTACTGATTTTAAACATGTAGTTTTGGTTATGACTACTAATGCTGGGGCTGAACATACTTCACGGGCATCTATTGGCTTTACTAAGCAAGACCATTCTAGTGATTCTACGGAAATTATTAAACGTACCTTTACTCCAGAATTTCGCAATCGGTTAAATGCTATTGTCCAGTTTGCCAGCTTATCCACAGAATCTATCTCTCATGTGGTGGATAAATTTATTATTGAATTAGAAACTCAGTTGGAAAGCAAAAATGTTACTATTGAAGTTGACGAACCAACTAGACATTGGTTAGCTGAACATGGTTATGATCCAACAATGGGAGCTAGACCTATGGCACGTTTAATTCAAGATAAAATCAAGCGGCCATTAGCAGAAGAATTGCTATTTGGTAAGTTAGAACATGGCGGCCATGTGAAAGTAAATGAGCTTGATGGAGAACTTAAATTTACTTTTGAAAGTGAAAAAGTTGTGAAAATTGAATCGGTTTAAGTTCAATGGATAGCCCCTACGAATCATAGGGGCAATGTCCTATTTGGAACTACAATAGCTTAAACTGTCCAATTTCGGTACTTTCTTCCAAATATTCAACTAGCCTTAAGAAATCTTCTTTTGGTAGACATCTACCACCTATAGTTTTGAAAGCCAGCTCGCTCTCTCCACCCATGTAAATATGGCTACCCCAATAAAATAATTGCTTACTAAACCTGATAGCACATTCTTCTGGATCAATGAATTTAAAACGTTTATCTTTAGCTTCTAATTTTTTAAACAATTTCTGATATTCTTGCTTAAGAACTCTAATTAATTCAGTAGTTTTTTCATTATACAAGCTATTAATCAATACCATTAACTGAGCATTTTTGTTCAAACTACGAATTTTTTCAAGCGTTGATACAATTACATGGCCATTTTTGTTTAAACCCAATGGATTAAGCATGGTAGGAATAATACAATAATTTAATTTTTCCATAATAGCTGGTGGATTATTTTGGAAATCTGGTGAACAATCACAAATAACAAACCTTTCTTTGAAAGATGGATCGTATTCGTCATAATTGAACACATTAATTGTACTACCTAAATTCGGTGGTTTACGAGGTAAATAAATCCCTTCTGGTAATAATATATTTAGATGATGTTGTGGGTCTAAATCAATTAAAGCCACGTCATATCCCATTAATGCTAAAGCTCCAGCTAAATGAGCACTAACAGTAGTTTTGCCAACTCCACCTTTGCAAGTAAATACCCCGATATAGGTTTTTCCATCCTTGTTAGTAGCAACTTTTACATCTGTACCGCTATCTTGAGAGAGAATTTTTAATCGATTTTTTTGAAAAGTAGCTAAATTAATTGATTTACTTTGTTCGGCCAAAGTTATCGCAGCTTTTCCAAAATCACTAGTAGTTACAAAAAAACCTCGATTGAATTCGTCTCCCATTGGTAATTTGAGAAATTCAATAAATTTCCTAATTTGAGGAACTCCAATGGCTCTTTTCCAATTTTTGACTTGAACAGCAGCACATAGTTCTCCTTTAACTGCTTTAAAATCATATTCTTCAGTATCAGTTGGTGGAAAAGTTATTTCCCAACCTTTCTTTTTCATTGCTCTTGCTACAGATTTGGCAATATTTTGGTGATTTTCTATTTCGGACATTATTAAAACCGTGCAGTTAGGTAGTTATCGGAAAAGGTTAAAATTTATAGATTAGCAAATAATATCTAATGAGCAATCCATTCACTTGGAATTATCTCATTTAAATTGGCATCTTGCAAGAATTGTTAGTCTGGTTCAGGAATCAAACATAGTCAATTGCTTAATTTGATTATGAAGATATAGCAATTCTTAATTATGAATGTCCAAACCTGCCAGGTTTAATTTCGGATTTTATTAAATTCTGATTCCTTGAATTTAGTCAACTCTTAACACAACCTAATACAATAGTAAAATTAAATGTACTACCTTTACCTACTTTAGAATCCACCCAGATATAACCACCCATCATATCAATTAGGTATTTACATATAGTTAACCCTAATCCAGTACCACCAAACTCACGAGTATAACTATTATCCGCTTGAGTAAATGTATCAAATAGATAAGGCATTGCTTTGGTCGAAATACCAATTCCAGTATCCTGAATAGAAAAACGCAGTGTTACTTGTTCTGATTCCAATTTGCTAAGTTTAATATAAACCGTAATTTCACCTTGATTAGTAAATTTGATGGCATTGTTGATAAGATTAATTAATACTTGTCTGATTCGTAATGGGTCGCCAATAAGGTTACATGGTATATTATCATCAGTTATTAGTTCTAATTTTACCCCTTTATTCTCGACATCTTTATGAAATAAATCCAATATATTATTTAATAACTCATCTAATTGAAACTCTACTGTTTTAATATTCATTTTTTTAGATTCAAGTACAGAAGCATCTAAAATGTCATTGATAATTCCAAGTAAGTTTTTAGATGAGATAGCAACAGATTGTAAATAATATTCCTGTTCTTCGTCTAAAATAGTATCTTCTAATAGCAACTCAGTATAACCAATAACAGCTATCATAGGAGTACGAAGTTCATGACTCATGTTAGCCAAAAATTGGCTTTTAGCCTGATTAGCTTTCTCCGCTTTTTTCAATGCAAGCGATAGATGTTTTTCGCTATTTCGTAATGCTTCCTCGTTGGCTTTACGTTTGGTAATATCTAAAGAATATTCAATCATTTTAATAACATTACCTGTTATATCAAAGATGGGAAATCCATGTATTTCAATACTTTTAAGATTTCCATGCCTATCAGTGTGGGTATGTTCTAAGATAACCGGTTTTTTAGTTCTTTTTACTTCCTTTAAAGGACAAAGAATATTATCATCAGCATCACAAGGAGTTTCTTTTAAATTAGTTAACTGATGACAAGCTGTTGATGTTTTAGAATCAAATTTTTGCATAAATAAATTAGCCAATTCAACTTGACAAGTATTTGCATTTACAACATAAAATGGATGGCTAAGTGAATCTATAACATGTTGTAAAAATTCTTGCTCTTTTTTACGTTCTGTTGCTTCATTTTGTAATATTTCCTGTTGGGCTGTGATTTTATTAGCCATGTTGTTAAAAGCTCGGCTTAAAACTCCAAATTCTCCTTCAAATTCAGTCGCTCGATGGGAATGATCTTTATAGGCAAATGTTTGTATACTATCAGTAAGATTTTCTAGTGGTCGGGTTACACTACGCCGAATTAATAGCAGCATTAAGATAAAAATAGCAACAAAACCAAACAATTGGATAATAACATCAGTTTTAAAAGAACGCCAAACTCTTTTGGTAATAGTGGCAGTAGGTAGTTTTATACTCAAAATACCACGTAAATCACCTAGTTTATAATTCCAAGCGGTACTATATAATTTACTTATTGTTTCAGGAGCATCTGCCCGCTTATCGTGACATTTTAGACAATGTTTTTCTATCCAAATAGGACGAGCATAAAGATAATATTGCTCTCCGGCATTGTCAAATGATTTAAACAATAGTTTTTCAGTTGGATTATTTCGGAAATACTCCATTACTTCTAGTTCAATTGCATCTGCAGTATTATCTGGATTACGTGGTTGATCGGAAACATTGTTAAAACTAAAACCAGAAGCATCCCAGTTAGAATAATTTTCGGAAATTTTACCTATGGCATAGGCTGGTAAGAAATTAAGTGTCATATCGTTTAATGGTATATCATATTCTAAAAAAACTTTTTGCTGCACATGCCGATAAGCCATTAATAAATTTCTTACTTTTTCTGCTTGTTCTTGTAAACTATCTCTTATTTCTTGTTTAGTATTTTGATAATGAACTAGTTCAACCCCAATAAAAATAAAGAATAAACTAATTCCAATAACCAGCAATAACTTAGTTTGAATATTCATAATTTTTAGATAATGTTGGAAAATCTAAATTTTAAGTGACTATTATAATATAGCATATTGGTTAACAAAATTCTTTAAACTGCAAAACATCAATTCAGATGAACATATTTTGACGGTTAATGGCACTAGAGAAACTTTATTTACTTTTGCTCAATGTCATAGTTGATCATCATAGGTGTTCGGGATAATCACGAAAGTCCTTAAATTAGAAGGATTACACGAGCTAAAGATTACTTCACCACCTATTTTTAAATACATCACAATCCATGCACTTGCAACCACTTCTCCAATAAAGCTAAATGCCACAATTTACTTCCCTGTAAAGGAGTCATATATTGCTCTGGAGCTGCTAATAACTTATCCACATAATTGCGTTGAAACAACTGTCTTTGCCGACAAGCAGACGAATTCAACACCTCACGCATAAATTCCAAAAAAGGCCCTCGCACATATTTTAGAGCAGGCAGCGGAAAATAACCTTTAGGCCGATTTATAATCGAACTAGGCAACAAATCTCTAGCAATAGCTTTCAATGGATATTTCCCATTTTCTTGTAATTTTAAATTAGCTGGGATTGAAGCTGCCAACTCAATCAAATTATGATCCAAAAATGGAACTCGTGCTTCCAAACCCCATGCCATTGTCATATTATCCACCCGTTTCACTGGATCATCAACAATTAGCGTGGTGGTATCCAAACGTAATACTTTATCTAAAAATGTCCCATCTTTATCGGCGGTTAATAAACCGTCTATCGTTTGCGAGGTATAATCCTCACCATGATAATCTGGATGTACAGTTTGCAAAAACTCAGCGTGAGAACGATCGAAATAATAAGGTCGGAACCGTTCTAAATTAGTGCCTTGAGCAGCCTGCATCAAAGGATACCAAAAATAGCCAGCAAAAGCTTCATCCGCTCCTTGTCCACTCTGCACTACCTTTACCACCTTAGATACTATTTCTGCCAAAAGATAAAATGCTACCGCATCCTGTCCAACCATTGGCTCTGACATGGCTGCGATTGCTTCTGGCAACCGAGTTAAGACTTGTTCATTAGGAATAGTATAACAATGATGATTAGTATTATAACGGGCTACTACTTGATCAGAATATTTAAATTCACTCCCTTGCTCTTCTGGAACATCTTCAAATCCAATAGAAAAAGTTAATAAATCTTTCACATTATCAGCTAGTAAACCTACCAATAAGCTAGAATCTAAACCACCAGACAGCAAGACTCCAACTGGTACATCTGCAACATTTAAATGGCTATCAACCGCAGTTTGTAAAGCTGTCCGTGTAGCTTCAATCCATTGATTACTAGTATAATTTTGCTGGATGGGATTAAGTTGCCAGTAACGTTTGGGAGTCGGAGATTGTTGTTGGAGGCTAAAAGTTAAAGTAGTTCCAGGGGCAACTTTACGTACCCCTTGTAATATCGTGTATGGTGCTGGCACTACAGCGTGTAAGGTAAAATGATGATGCAACGCAATCGGGTCAATATTGGTATTTATGTCACCAGTCGCTAATAAAGCTGGCAGGGTGGAAGCAAACCTTAATCTGTGCGATGTTTGACTAAAATATAATGGTTTAATTCCTAACCGATCTCGAGCTAGAAACAATTCATTTCCATTCCATATTGCAAACGCAAACATACCATCTAAATGGGTAACGCAATCTTTACCCCACTGTTTATAAGCTTTAAGGATAACTTCAGTATCACTATTAGACTGAAATACATGCCCTAATGAAGACAATTCACGTTGCAAAGCCGGGTAATTATAAATGGTGCCATTAAATACCAAGGCCAAATTCTGCTCTAGCATCGGTTGATGGGCATGATTGGATAGATCGATAACTGATAGCCTTCTATGGCCTAACCCAATATTATTTTTAATAAAATGCCCACTATCATCTGGGCCACGGCGGGCTAAACTAGTCATCATTTTCGACAAAATAGTTAAACTTGGACTAGCACCATCAAACCTTAATTCTCCACAAATTCCACACATGTTTATCCTTAAATAAGTTGGTATATTTAGTCTGATATAATGTTCTTAATAGTTATTTCCAAATTTTTTATGGATAAATACGAATTACATAACTGATGTTATGGAGAGAACTTTTAAATAGCAAAATTTATTTTGCAATGGATGAATTCCTTCAAATCGGTAGTGATGTAATAGTATTAGGTGACGGTGAATTTGATGGCACAAGTTGGTTAAATACTATAACAGAATTTGGCTGGAATTGCCGTACAGTTTTCTATATTTTATGAATATGCTATCTAACATTGTAATCTTACACTCCAATTTTTATGAAAATTCAACAAGTTTCTACTATAATGTGAATTAAGAGCTAAATCGTAAATGGCTCCATAAAGCAGCGGCAAGTCTTCCAAAGATATGAACGATAAGTCCAGCGTAAGAGCGTATTTGCCGGCAGATTCAATATTGGATTTTCGTTCAATCCAAGCGAATAATGCCTCGATAGGTTGGCGTATTCGTGAAACTGCTGTTGAATATAATTTGGCGTACCATTGACTTCTGGGGCAAAAATTTGTGGCACAACTAAAGTATCAAGGTCGGTAATAAGTACTTTACCAGTTGAAGGATCGAGCAATATATTGTTATCAGATAGATCGGAATGAGCAAGACCAGATAAATGCAAACGATTAATAGCTCTAGCAAGCAAAATACCAATCTTAAAATAATCGAGCCAGCTACCTTGTTCGGTAATTGGTAAATAATTCCGTAATTTGGGACTAATAAACCAGCGACTTTTTTTCGCTTTTCCCTGCCAACGTCCAGTAGCAAAGAAAAAATTCGGTGGGTAAGTAGGTACTATTACTCCAAGTTTAGGTTCCACAACAATGTTAGTGGGCCAACAAAATAATTCTTGCCAATATTTATCAGTAATAGTTGGATTAAAAACGGTTAAAATTTTTTGCAATCGAGTCAAACTAAGGTTAGAATTTTTATAAAAACAGATAACTGATTGTCCGTCCTTAGTAAAATATGCTTGCTTCGTTGCACCTTCTCCTATCATTTTAGGATGATATTCAATGGTACGTCCATCAGATAATTTAGCTATCAATTTTTATAATTTCGCCCGTCGTCAACCTTGATACTAGAATAAAACAGCTATAAGTTGCCCCAACACGTTCGGGGTCTCATCTGGCGACTTCGCACTAATGTAGCTCCGTCCCACCGTTTCCTCCATGACTTAACGCTGAACTTGTTCTAAAATATCAAGAAAAAATATCAGGTGCCATGATTTGTTATACATTTTTCTCATTCATAAAATCAAATAATGAGATTTTTTTATGCTTTGCTTTATTCGAACTCTAACTTTTATGCCCATATTTTCTTAAAGATTCTTTATTGAACTTTTCTAGTGCATCTGGATGATTGTTTAAAAACCATTTTTTATGATTAGATAAATATTCTTCTCTAATATCATTATCATTTAAGTCATTAGGGATTCTGCTCATTCTCACATCTACACTATCAAATCCCTCAAATTCTTGTTCTAATCTACTTTTAGTATTTTTGACATATTCAGGGTTCAGTTCTATGCCAATACATTTACGCTTTAATTGTTGACAAACTCTCAATGTTGTTCCGCTACCTGAAAATGGATCAAGAACAATGTCGTTTTCCATGCTTGAGGCTAAAACCATTCTTTCAATAAGCCCTTCGGGTTTTTGTGTTGGATGTTTTTGCCTATTTCCATTACAATAATGAACATGTGAGAATAACCAAACATCACCAGGATTTGCTCCACGCATATTATTCCTAGAACGATAATATTTTTGAGGAACTCTTACATTATCCAAGTAAAACTTGAATTTTTTAGATTTTGCAAACATCAATACATCATCATGCCTTGGAGAAAAACCTCTTGTTTTCCCTAATCCTTGCGTATAATGCCAACTTATCCAACTATTAAAATATAATTCCAATTCCCTATCAAGAATATCATACAGATAAGAAACAAACCGAACTCCCATAAACACATAAATAGTTCCATCCGTTTTTAAAACTCTCTTTACCTCTGAAAGCCACTGCCTTGTAAATTCAAGGTACTCATCAAATCCTTTCAAATCATGATTATTTCCATAATCTTTACCTAAATTATAAGGAGGGTCTGCTATGATTAAATCTACAGAATTAGAAGAAATGTTTCTTAGTTCTGCAATAGCATCTCCACATATAATTTTTGTATTATTCATCATTTTATCCATCTATTTTGAACTGCGTAGTCATGCCATTGTTTAAACCCTTTTTTTGAGTTTAAAAACTTTTTATCCAATAAATTACAAAATTCAGCAGTTGTTCGTTTTTGGTGTGAAACATAATGAATATCCTTTATTTGAATTTGCCCTGTACCTAATGCAGGATTATAACTAATATCAGAATCAGAAATATATTTCAATATCATACGAATTAAAATCTACTATTTCCATAACACCCATCATCATTTTTGTTTTTATATCTTTAGTGCTATAAACTTTATGCTTAATTGACAGAATAATAAAAATATAATCAGGATCTTCAATATAAGCAGACCTAATCCTTGCAAACGATGTAATATTTGGAGATTTACCACTATTTGCAATGTCATTTGATGTAGCTTTTACATCTATATTTCCAGTGACAACACTGGACCTTTTTCTTGTTTTTTTAAATTGCAAAATAACATCAGCCATATTGAGCCGTTTTCCAGCCTCAACATTTACGAGATTATAAGTATTATTTTCATTCTCCAAGGCTTCACTGAAGATTTTAAAAGCCCATGCTTCAACAAATGGGCCTGCAATTTTATTTACATTCTCCATCGGAATGCCCAACTTGAGATTTGTATTGATAATTATTTTGTTTCTTTCATAATTGAATCAATGGATTCTGTTATAAACTCTGAACATTCATAATAATCATCTGTTTCTTTTGGAATTTTCAAATCTAAATCTTCATATTTCATTTAACTTCCTCTTTTCTGCTTTTTCAATTTCGATCCATCATCATATTATAATGGCTTTCGTGTTTTAACTCGTAAGCCGTATATAGCAATTACTAATTAGATGGTATACAAAAACATTTGTTAAATATATGATAAATAAATAATATATTGTATACCACTGAACCGGGAACTGCTATATATTTATCTCATATCTAGTAGGGTGTATAAGCAAAGCGTCATACAGCATATCTAAAATTACACCATAATTATTATGGTGTAGATGTTATCATTTATCAATGGTTCGGACAGTTTTTATAACTATTTGTTATTAAAGTATTTTTATTTTCACGACAAAATTATAAAATGCTTCAATTTCAATGAGTTAATTTTTGACTTGGGTTTATTTTTTAAAAACTGTCCGAACTATTGATTTATACAACCTATGAACTGTGGTTCCATTAGTACCAAGGTTATACCTTGGCATTCATCCCAAATGGCTCTGCCATTTAATCATAAAATTAGTGGCAGAGCTACAAAAAAATAAGTACCAAGGCAAAGCCTTAGCACTAGTAAAAATGTAAAGGTATTAATTTGAAAATAAATAAAAATGGTATGATATATGCTTAAATTATATATAAAGAAAAACGGTCAGACATAAACTAATTTTGCTCACATGCAACAGTGAAATAAACGTTATAGCCCCCAATTATACGTTATCTTCATCAGCAAAATTATCTAAACTTAGAATTTTTGTTGTATCATATAGAACATAATTTGCAATTTTGCTGACATTTGTTGCAATTTGCATCGCAATATTAAAAATATCATTAGACTAAATATTTTCATATCAGGAGAATTTAACAATGTTAAATAATAAATTAAGTATTTGTATAGCTTTAGCTTTAGGTATAGCGAGTATGCCAATATTTGCAAAACCAGCAGCAACAGTAGATCATAATACATCTGTAACTCCAGTTGCCGGTACAGCCACGGTCGATGGTGATATTTCAGAATGGAATATAAGTAATGGAAGCCCTGATTTCTCAGCTAATATGTGTACTGCTGGAAGCATAGGTGCAGATGGAAATTGTGAAGGTAATGGTAAAGTACAATTATCAACTATGTACTCTCGTTATGATTGTGCTACTAACACTATGTATGTAATGGTGTTAAGAGAAGGTGAGTATTGGCCAAATAAATCAGCGAGTGATGCTTGGGTTAAGATATATGATTTAGGTCAATCTCCTCAAGTAGATGGTAATTCTTCTACTTTTTCATGGGTATCTCCTAATGGAGTAGAAGGTAGTACTCTAATTGGTTATGAAGCATCATTTACACTTGCTGCTGGTACATATAGTGATGTACAAGTTCATCTTAATGTAGATAGCAATACTTCATCAACTGGTAAAATTGACGATACTATGTCAATTACCGTTGGTGAAAACTGTTCTATGCCAGAAGAACCAACTGTTCCAGACTCAGAAGAACCAACTGCTCCAGAACCAGAAACTGGTAATCCTAATGTTTCCTGTCCTGCTGGCACTGAATTAATGGCCAAGTTTGAATGGAATGATGGTGGATATGTATTTGAAAAACCTGAAGGTAATGATTCTATTGTTACCATAGATGGCAATGAAGCTGGTGGAAGTTGGACTTCTACTGGTGGTATTACTCATGTTATTTTGAAGGGTGGTACTGAAACTAATACTGCTGAAACTGATTCTGCAAATGGTGGAGATTTCACAAAAGATAGTATCCCTGCTAATGGTGGTGGACAAACTCCAGATATTTCCAATATTCAATTCTGTGGATTAACTGCATGTTCTTATGTGTATGGTGTTCACGATCGTGGTTTGAACGATTCAATAATTTTCAAATATAGTGATGCTACTGGGTTTAGCCAACTTGGTGAAGTTCATAATGGTGCTGATATTGAAGGTTTAGATATTTCACCTGATGGTGTAATGTATGCTAGTGCTGGTGATGATACCAGTAATCCAGGTGCAATTTACACTGTTGATATGGTAACTGGTGCTTTAGATCGATTAAAAGTTAATGACCCTTTAGAAATAGATGGTATTTCTTTTAATCCAATAACTGGTATATTAAATGGCTGGGCTCAAGATGTAGGTTTATTAACTATTGATTCTGATACTGGTGAAGTTACTCTTCCAACTGTTGGTTATAATGGAGAAGTAGAAGATATATCTTGGTCAAATGATGGTTCTACTCTGTATTTCATAGATAGTGAGCATGGTAATAACGATCCAGACGCTGCTAGCGACAAAGGTGTTAAGCAAACATTAAGGTCTTATACTCCAGCAGGTGGAATTAGTGAAGCAGTTTGCGGTATCCAAGGCCCAGAAATTGAAGCTATAGAAGTTTTGCAAGATAACACTTTGCTAGTTGGCTATCATGAAAATGGAAATCAAATGGTAAAAATTGTTAATCCAGATACTTGTGAAGTTACATTTGATGGTGGCGTAGATGGTACTCCTTATAATGATATTGAAGGGCTTG
>DAOUSR010000025.1 GCA_030627125.1 Thioploca sp. | reverse complement strand
TAAACCGTCCTGATGTCGGCTGGTATCAAATCCGTAATGCTTTAAAAAAACGCAATGATAGTGGTGATTTTTTACCCATTGATTTTAGTGAGTTTGAATCAGCTTATAAACAATTAACTGAAAAATTACGCCCAATGGTATTTGAGCTGGGCTTTTTGCGGGTTTAATCCAAATGGAAGAAAAGCCGGGTAGATACTCTGTTACTTGTCAAGCTAAATAGTTAAATGAAAATAGTTCTCTCGTTCCCAACGTCTCGTTGAGAACGATAAAAAGGGCTACTCGACCAATTTAAACTAAGCAATCAGAATTTAATAAAATCCGAAATTAAACTTGCCAGGTTTGGACATTCAAGTTTTGGAAGTTATTAAATCCTCATTCCTTAGCTAAAATTTCATCCCGAAACCTATAATTAATTCAAACTGTTCCATTTCGATAAATCCAGTTTGTGGCCCGGTATTTTTATTAGTACCGTTCACTTTCTCATTAGGTGCATAAGTGAAACCAACATTTAATTCGGTTCTATTCGATAATGGAGTACCTACGCCAAAAGTATAATGGGTTCTAATAACTGCTGGGGCCAAAGTATTAAATAATGCTTGAGTGTTTGGAAACGGATTGTTAGCACGGCTATAACCAGCACGTAAAGTAATATCAGAACTATATTGCCATTGTAATCCAAACTTATACACATTCATATCTTTCCAACCAAATCCAAGCCCATCGTCAGTACCTAACAAAGTCTGGCCAGGCATAAATACTAAATCAGATGCATTAGACATAGCCTTTATACTACCATACTCAATTCTTTGATAATCAAAAGCAAATATTAGTTTTGGAGTTACTTTAATTGCAAATCCCAAATCGTAATTAGCTGGAGTATCAAAACTACCTTTTTCAGCAAATAATCCCTTATACTCATCAAATTCAGTCATTTTCAACTTAGTTTGATAAGAAGCTCCCAAGCTAATACGTTTGGTAATTTGTCCAAACCAACCGAATCTTAATCCGCCACCATAGGAAAAGTCTTGACCATTATTGGTAACTTTATCTGGATATAATGAAAAAGATCTAAAAGGTTGCAAACCGTTAATTTCAACTGCTTGAATAGCAAAGATTGGAGTAATTCCAAATGAATGTTGCTCATTCAATTTTTTCGAATAGCTTACGCCAGCAAACATTTGGATTAAATCTATTCCAGTTGGTGATGATGCCATTGAAGATGGATTCATTGGATTACCAAAATTTTGGAATACAGCACTATCATACTCCGTATTCATTCCACCATTACCACCAATAGCAATACCAATAGAACTATCATTGTCTAATAAGCGATTATAAGCAAAATGCGGAATCAGAAAAAAATCATTACCACTTTCATATTCATTAGCTGGTATAGAGGTAGGTCCCATAGGCGGCCCAACTGGCGAAGCGTCATTATTAGCAGTAAAACCTCTAGTTGGAGCAAATAAGGCCAGACCATAATCCATCCTATTACCAACCCTTACCAAGGATGCCGGATTACTAGACGCACACATTGCTCCAAATGCCATTGCCACACAGGCACCTGCTATCGATTTAGATTTAGCTCCATAACCATGCGACCAATAACCATTTGTAGCATAAGCACTTGAACTTAAAGTTAATATTATAATAATAGCTAATTTTGGTAATTTCATTGAATAAATTTAATTTTCTGCTACCATTTGAATAAATCCACAAGGACATTCATTAACACATAGCCCACAGCCTTTACAATATTCATAGTCAAAGACATAATGTGAACCATCGCTAGCCATCTCTTTAGTTTTTAAAACAGCTGAATCTGGGCATAACATCCAACAATTATCACAAGCTAAACAATTGCCACAAGAAAAACACCGTTGACTTTCTTTAGAAATTGCTGGCCCCGATAAACTGGTAGTAATTTCTTCCTCCCCAATCCGTTGATTAACCGGCAAAGTCGGTTCCTGAAGCGGTGAACTTGACTCGTAATAATTCATATTGAGTTTTTTGAAAGGTATTGAAGTTTTCTCTGTTATCTGAGGCAAAGGTTTAGCTTGTAATACAGCAACAATAGTTTCAGCCGCTCTTCGACCATCACCAATCGCAGCCGTAACTGTACCACTGTGAGGAGTAACATCACCACCAGCATACAAACCCAAATGGCCTTCAATTCGCCCCCATTTATCTGTTTTTAAATGCGAATCATTATTGACTAACCTTTCAATCCCATGTGGATTAACAACTTGCCCTACTGCTGGTATCACTTGATCAACATTCAATACTGTTTCAGTACCTTCAAAAGCAACTCGTTTCAATCTGCCACTAGCCTGCATCAACTTTTTCATATGGACTAGTTCAACTCCCACAACTCGCTCGCCACGTAGAATTAAACGCCGAATTCCTCTATATTCGTGAATAATAACTCCTTCTTCCAGAGCTTCATTAATTTCACGAGGAATAGCCGGCATTGCTTCTTCCATTGGTATACCAGGTTTGGGAATTGGTTTATGCGAAATCAGATGGACTTCTGGCACTCCAGCCCGTTTCATTACTCGAGCCATATCAACCGCCGTATTACCAGCCCCAATTACCGCAACACTCTTAGGAGTAGGTACTTTACCAATATCAACCCATTCTTTCAGCAAGTCAAAACCGGAGTGCAAATCTCGTGGCACAACTCCATCTATACTCCATTCAATGCTATTTTGAGCTCCTAAACCTAAAAATACGGCTGGATATTTTTCTTGGAGCTTGTATAAGTCTATATCTCGCCCTAATTTAGTTTGTGGATGGAAAGTTATACCATCTAGTTCCAATACTCGTTTTAATTCTGCATCTAGCAATGAGCGGGGTAAACGATAAGGTGGTAAGGCAGTGCGTAAAGTACCACCGGCTTCAGGATGGTCATCAAAGATAACCGCTCGATAACCATGTTTAACTAAATGATAAGCGGCAGAAATACCGGCTGGTCCTGCTCCTACAATAGCAATTTCTGGGGCTGAAGGATCAACTGGATTAATTGGATAAGCCCAATTTTTGGCAATTGCCTCATCACCTAGAAAGCGTTCTACGGCGTGGATAGCCAATGGTGAATCATATTCTTTACGATTACAAGCAGATTCACAAGGATGAGGACATACCCGGCCAGTTATAGCTGGGATTGGATTAATATCGACAATAGTTTCCCATGCTTTCTTATAATGCCCAAGCTGCACGTGAGATAAATAAGCTTGTGGGTCTTCACCTGCTGGACAACTCCCATGACAGGGAGCTATTTGATAGATGTGTTCGGGGCGAATTAACTGTCGCCATTGACCAGTTGGAAAGTTTAGTGAAGTTCCGGGTTCGGCATAACCACTACGAGTTAATATAGTAGCCATAATTTTTTCTCCTGATGTAGTTGTAAATATTTTTGAACAATTTTCCAGCCATTTTTTGGCTCATGAGTAATAGTACATTGCGAACAATCTTTGACGGTTCCAAGCATAGTATATGTACCGGGGCATTGCATAAAATATAGAGGACAATAACAAAATAAACAATTTATTGATTCGGTATTATGACATGGATAGTATTCACAATCACTATTTTCAAAATAAGTTGAGTTAAAATTCATAATATTAAAATATTATCAGAAAACAAATATTTGAGTCAAGTTTATGGCGAATTATAATATGAAAATTTTAGAACTATCAAATTTTAATACTGTTGCCATACTAATTTTGATTTACTCAAATTAACTAGCTATGGTATTATTATTTGAATAATTTTTACAATTTTATACGACTAGGTTAAATATGACATTAACTTTATTTTCAGCTTTTATTGCTGGTTTGGTAGGTTCTACTCATTGTGTTGGTATGTGTGGTGGTATTGTTGGGATGTTAACGATGGGATTGCCAGATAATGTCCGCCAATCTTATTTACGCTTAATTCCTTATTTACTAACTTATAATATTGGACGCATTGTTAGCTATGTTATTGCTGGTATATTAGCCGGTTTTTTAGGTGGACAGTTTGTGCAATGGCTACCATTTGTGAACCCTAGTATTGTTGCAAAATGGGTATCAGGATTATTTATGATTGCCTTGGGATTATATATTGGGTCATGGTGGCAGGCTTTAACTATTTTAGAGCGAGTTGGTTCACTATTTTGGAATAAAATTAAACCGTTAGGAAAAAATTTTTTACCAGTAAAAACTCCTTTACAGGCATTAGGACTTGGGTTAATTTGGGGTTGGTTACCGTGCGGATTAGTATATACCGTTTTATCTTTTGCCATAGTTTCCAAGAGTGCATGGGATGGAGGATTATTGATGTTGGCTTTTGGATTAGGTACTTTGCCAATGTTACTGACAATAGGAGCTGCCGCAAAATGGTTGACTAAATTAGCTCAAAATATCACCGTCCGGAGGATTGCTGGAGCTATAATAATTTTATTTGGATTAGCCATGTTGTTTATGCCACATCATTAGCTTTATGGAATTTTCTATTATCAGTTTACCGTAAAATTTTAGTTCAGACAATTATATTCAGTTACTTTATATTTTATAATAAATTAGACTTATTAGAGGGTAATCCTTTATGGTTACCCTAACCAATTTTATTAACTTAATGGCAGTGACCCGAATATTAATTAGCTAAAACCCTATTCCACCAGAAAATTCAGTGGTTCTAAGCCATTAAACACAATAGTGCCATCTTCTAACCGATAACCTACAAACACAGTAAATTCTCCAGTTAATACACTTAAACTGCCTTCAAATACAAAAACATTAACTATTTTAGGTAATAAAGGATGTTCTTGGGCTACTAATAAACTTGCAAATTGCTCATCCCAAACTTGCCAAGTCTTATTCCCACGATTAAATAATACTGTTTTATCCGATGAATCAGTGTATTTTACCACTAATATAATATCTGCAATTTTACCAATATCTTGAATATCTATAAAAATTTTAGAAGTAATTCTGATATTCTGGTGCCAATTTAACTTACGTTTAACGGATTGGTCAATATTATTTAATATACTAATAAAACAAGAATCACTGTTTACAGATTGACCTATAGAATTCATTGCTAAGGCATTATGGTTATCACATTTTGCGACTAATGGAGCAGTTGGTTCAATTGGCTTAATATCTGGTTTAGTTTCGCTATCTATATCAGTTTGAGACTCTCCAGTAACAATAATCTTAAAAGTTACTTCTTTACTATAATCCTGATTACTGATAGTCATTTCAGTCTCACCAATATTTAGACCAAGTAAAGTTAATTCACCTTTATCATCAGCAAAAGCTTTTAAACCAGCTACCGATACCAGTTGAAAATCTGGAAACTGTTTAATAAATACCATTGCATCTTTTACATTAAATACTTTGGTCTGGCCAACGATTAGAGAAATAATTTGATTATTAATAGCATCAATTACAGCTATCTTTCCTCCAGCTAAATTTGACTCATCATTAGTGATAATATCTAAATTTTCATTAGAAGTAGTAATTAAACTATCATCGTCAATAATTGTCAGAATTGCTTCATAAGGAGTAGTAGTTTCCGCATTTAACAAATTAATCTGAATGGTTTCAATATCTTCTTTATCTACATCGTCAAGAATAGTTATGTTAAATGATTTATTACTACAATCATTATTTTCCCAAGTTAAGGAACCATGTTTAAGTAGATAATCAACATTTGGAGTAGCAGTTGCAGATTGAGTAGTATAGTCAACAGTAAGTCTACCATCACAACCATTGTTACGCATAACCGTAATTTTAGCTGTCTGATCAGTTTCTCTAACTATATAATTCGATGAAGATAAATGTACTTGACCAGACAGATAGCTATTAATGTGAATGCTTTTACCAGAACTATCTACAGTCAATACAAATGTTTCAGTAGCAACTGGTTGGTCTTGAATAGTCACTATTGCATACGATATATCCTGATTATCGGTATTAGTTATCTTACTTATGCCATGATTATAAGTAGTTACTGTGGTTTGCTCACAGCCTAAAGCAAAAGTTGTAGTACCAGAGTCAAGTTGCACATTATTCACTGGACAATCATTTTCTACTTCAGTAGTTAGATACTGTTCACTCGCTGTTGGTAGAGAAGTTACATTATTTTGTTGACTGTCAGGAATTCCGTCATTATTGCCATCACCATTATTAGGAGCGGCATTTTCAACCATATCGGCCGTTCCGTCTTTATCCTTGTCCAGAGCAAAAATTGGTTGGCAATCGGTACCATCTGTTACAACAATAGTTTGAGTATTGCCTGCACAATTTTCCCAACCAACTAAAGCATAGTCTTCTGATTCTGGAGTAGCAGTTAATTGTAATTTAGACGAACCATCCGCAAAATCTAGTACAGTACTAGTAACTTGCCCTCCATGCACAGTTTCAGTTATTGTTTCTCCATAGATTGGTATAAAATTTGGGTCTGCTACAAAGAAAGCTTGACAAGTTCTATAATCGTCCAAAATGGTTACATTGCCAACATCATCACAATGCCCCCGCCAACCTTCAAGTTGCCAACCCGAATCTGGAGTTGCAGTAAGCGTAACCTGTTTGCCACCAATAAATTCATGTTCGGCTTTTTTACAATCGACTCCACAATCTATGCCGTCTGGCTGGCTGGTTATTCTGCCATTACCGTATTTAACCACTGTAAGATGCAAAGGCATTCCTGCTTGCCCAAATAATGCTTGACAAGTTTTAGCTTCATCCAGCACAACATTACCATTTATATCACAATCACCTTTCCAGCCCCAAAATTCCCAACCTTCTGATGGAGTTGCAGTAAGATTCAATTGCGAACCTATGACATAGTCCTGTTGGCAAACATCACCACATTGAATGCCTTCTCCAGTTACCGTACCTTCTCCAGTTTTCACAACTGTAAGTTTAGCTAGTGCTGCTTCGGGTTCAATAGGCTCAATTGTATCCGGTATTGTTTCAGGAACTACTTCAAGCGAAATTTCTGGCAGAATGAATACTGCTCGGCAATATTTATCTGATTCTGTCATTATAGCTTCTGCTTCGCAATGCCCCCGCCAGCCTTCAAATTCCCAACCCTCATCTGGTATTGCTGTCAATGCAATCGTTAAACCATTAGCATATTCTTCCACACAATCTTCACCACAATCAATTCCGGGCGGATTGCTACTAACATAACCTTTACCAGTTTTAAGCACATACAATTTCAATGGTTCTCCAACCACAAAAATAGCTTTACATTGTTTTTTTGCATCCAGCGTAACTTGACCTTCGGAATCGCAATCACCTTCCCAGCTATCAAATAGCCAGCCTAGTTTTGGTTCTGGAGTTAAAGTAATTTTGGAATTGCCAGCAAAAGTTTTGGTACAATTTTGGTTACAATTAATTCCAGATGGATTGCTAGTTACAGTGCCTTCGCCTGCAAATTGCACGGTTAAATCTGTTGGTAATAAATCAAAATGAGCAGTACATGAAGTATTTTTTATTATGAATATTTTCCCATCATTACAATCTATTACACCATTCCAATATTTGAACTCTGAGCCGCTATCGGCAACATAAGAAAGTTTAATTTTAGTAGCAGTATCAAAAGTATATTTACACTCTTCTTCATCTTTAGTATTACAATTTATACCATTGGGACTGCTTTTTACCGTACCGCTACCGAAACCAGAAAATTTTATAGTTAAGTTTCTAGTTTGGGGTAATGGAGGTGTTGGTGGCGTTACAACTGGTGGTGGTGTTACTGGTGTTGGTACAACTGGTATAATAGTAAAAGTTGCAGTGCAATTTATATCAGCATTGATAGCAAATGAATTAGAGCATCCGCTTGACCAACCACTAAACGTTGAATCTGAATTTGCAGTTGCACTTAAAGTTACAGTATTACCTTCAGGATAAGTACCAGCACCAGTTACTGTTCCACTACCAGTTCCAGATTTTGCAGTAGTAACAGTAAAGTTTTGGGAACAGGAATCAGTGGTAGCATTATTTGTAACATATCCAGAATTACCACCAGTACTATTGTAAGCATGTACTCTATAATAATAAGTGGTTCCACAAGTTAAACCAGCATCATTGTGATTAACAGTATCGGCTACAACTGTAGTAATTTGAGTCCAAGCTGTTTCATCAAGAGAACGTTCAATTTTAAAACCATCTTCATTAGTACTATCTGTCCAATCTAAGTTAATTTGAGTTTGTGAAGCTACGGTTGTGATTAAATTTGATGGGGCAGTAGGAGGAGAACCACAAGCACTGGTAGTATCATTAATTTCTGCATAGTGAGAATCTCCATAAGTGTTATAAGCATAAACTCGGTAATAATAAGTAGTGTTACAAGTTAAGCTGGTATCATTATATTCTTCAATATTTTGTCCTACAGTAGCAGTAGTTGGATTGCTCCAATCTGAATTATCTAGTGAACGTTCTATTCTAAAATTGGTTTCATCGTGATCATTACCCAAGTTATTGTTATCTAACCAAGTAAGAAATATTTCTGTTTCTGCTGGAGTTGTAGTTAATGGAGTTGGGTTTATTGGAACCGGTAATTCATATGCACCAATATCACAGGCAATTCCTCTGTTAGTTCTGTCGGTTCCTACTTGATCTATACTTGCACAACCACTACCTTTATGAACAGCTGGATTGGTAAAATCTGGAGTAGTTGTATTACGTTTTAAATGATAAGTTCCATCTGCATTTAAAGTTGTATCAATAACAGTGTTTATATTAGCAGAACTAACTATATTATCACCTGTTCCATTATTAGGGCAATCATCACCAACTAAATTATTGCCATTAGAGGTAATAGTACCACCTCCACAGTCACTATTATCTCCTATTTTTTCTGTGTTTCCTATAATAATAGTATTTTTAATACTTACATTATTACCACCACCATTACGTAAACCTCCACTAATATTTTCAGCATAATTTCCATAAATAGTACTATTATTTATTGTAGTTTCAGTAGAATTTCCTCCAGCTTGAACACCGCCACCTTTACCTTCTGTTAGAGTTTTGTTAGCTAAATCTAAATCTAAAACATTAGCTTTGTTATTAGCCACAGTACAATTAGTCATAGTTAAGATACCATCATTAAAAACTCCACCACCATTGCTTTGCGAAGTTTCATTATCAGTAACAGTACAATTTTTTAAATTTAGAACACCGTAATTTGCAATACCGCCACCATGATCATCTGCAGCATCAATTTTCCCATATCTAACAGTAATTTTTTCAATTGTAACGTCGGTAGCAGTAGTTTCAATCTTAAAAACACGGTCAGTAGCAAGACCTTTAGTTTCATGAGCTTGAATAATAGTACTATTATTGATGTCTGTACCAGAACCTGCACCGGTTATGGTTAAATTTTTACCAATAGTTAAACCTGCCTCTGTATAAGTTCCAGCAGAAATTATTATTGTGTCATCAGCAGCAGCATTTGTAATAGCAGCACTTATAGTTGTATAGCTACAACCACTAGCACACACAGTAATATTAGCACCATAAGTAATCGGCATTAACAATATAAAAAATAATCCATAAATTAACTGTTTATAAGACATAATTATTTATGCGTAAAGCATCCTCTAGTTAGAAATATATATAAAAAGCATAGCACATTTATTTATTTGAATGAGATTTAATTGATTAAAAGATTGTATGTAAGGAGCTTAAGATTGGGTAAGGAGTTTAAAATTGGGTAACCACAAGGGATTACCCCTACAATAACTTTACGTAGGAACATTTCTGTATATAACTTAAGGAGTTAATATAGTATTCTGTGCTACTGGTTTTTTGTTAGGATAATCAAGAGTATAATGCAATCCTCGACTCTCATGGCGTTGTTGAGCAGAACGAATGATTAAATCAGCGACTAAAGTTAAATTCCGTAATTCAATCAAATCATTACTAACCCTAAAATTGCTATAATACTCATAAATTTCATTTTGTAATAAATCCACCCTACTTTTAGCTCGTTGCAAACGTTTACTAGTACGTACAATCCCAACATAATCCCACATAAACCGCCGTAACTCATCCCAATTATGCGATACAACCACCTCCTCATCAGAATCAGTAACCCGACTTTCATCCCAAGAAGGTAATTTTGGTGGTGGAGCAACTGATTTTAATTTGCTTAAAATATCCACACTAGCAGTATGAGCAAACACCAAACATTCCAACAAAGAATTACTAGCCATCCGATTCGCTCCGTGCAAACCAGTGGAAGCAACCTCACCGATAGCATATAATCCTTCTACATCAGTACGTCCACATCTATCCGTCATCACTCCACCGCAAGTATAATGAGCAGCTGGCACCACAGGAATTGGTTGATTCGCCATATCATAACCAAGAGCCATACAACGATGATATATATTTGGAAAATGCTCAATAATGAACTTTTCTGATTTATGACTTATGTCTAACAATACATGCTCACATCCCAATCGTTTCATTTCATGGTCAATAGCTCGTGCCACAATATCACGTGGGGCTAATTCACCTCTTGGGTCAAAATCCTGCATGAAATGACTAGTATCTGGTAATAATAACTTGCCGCCTTCACCTCGCACCGCTTCACTGATTAAAAATGACTTAGCTTTAGGATGATACAAACAAGTCGGATGAAACTGAATAAATTCCATATTTGCAACTCGACAACCAGCTCGCCATGCCATTGCAATTCCATCACCAGTAGCCACGTCAGGATTACTGGTATATAAATAAGCCTCGCCAGCCCCACCAGTAGCTAATACCACAAAACTAGCCTGTAAAGCTACAATTTTATTGGTAGTAAGATTTAATACATACGCTCCTAAGCAACGGGAAGTTGACAACCCAATTTTAGTTCCAGTTATCAAGTCAATTATGATATGGTATTCCAACACTTGAATATTAGGATGAGCTTTAACTTTGGCGGTCAAAGTCGAAATAATGGCTTTCCCAGTAGCATCAGCTGCATGTATTACTCGTCGATGACTATGCCCACCTTCACGAGTTAAATGATAATTTACATTACCTTTGTTATCAGATACTTGAGTAAATGGCATGCCTTGTTCAATTAACCAAGCAATTCGTTCTGGGCCTTGAGAAACAGTAAATTCAACTATTTCTTTATTGCATAATCCAGCTCCAGCATCTATGGTATCGGCAACATGTGAGTCTAAAGAATCGTCTGCCCCAAGCACTGCTGAAATACCGCCTTGAGCATATTTAGTATTACAACAATCCAAGGTGTTTTTTGATAAAATTGTTACTTTAGCATGGTCAGCAACTTCTAAAGCTAAACTAAGGCCAGCAGCCCCACTACCAATAATTAGTATGTCTATCATTTATTAAATACCCAATTGTGTTCAGCCATTACGCAAAAATCCATTTTAATATCATACTCATTAATATCATCTATAGTATCTACCGGTTCAAACCGAGATAAACCTATTTTAATTATATCTTGGTGGCATTTTAATAAAAATCTATCATAAAATCCTTTACCATATCCAACTCGAAAACCTTGTTTGTCGAAACCTAAGAGTGGAAGTAGAATCATATTAATTTCATTATCAGAACATTTGCGAGCATTTACTGGTTCGGAAATTCCCCACTTGTTTATTGCTAACTGAGTATTAGCGGCCAAATAATAACTTTCCATAGTATAAGTTGTGAGATTGCTTATAGAAGTTATTACTGAAATGGCCGGATAGTTTTGAAAAATTTCTTGGATAATTAGCCAAGTATTAATTTCTTGTGGCATTGGTAGAAAAATATGAATTTTTTCGATCTTGCTCAAATCAAAACTTGCAAAGAAATTATTTTTAATAGTTAGAGATTGGTTAAAAGTTAGATGAGAAAAATTTTGTCTTATTTGGCTTTTAGTCATAGATTAGATATTTTCAAAGGAGTCCAAACCTTCAGATTTGGCAATATTTAATTTTAAATTAATTCCTTTTCAAAGCTGAAGCTCTGAACTATTATATTCCATCAATTTAGCAACCTTCATTCCCCTCTTAACATCTTGCCAGTTCCCCATGCTAAAGCATAATTATGAATATCTTGTACCCATTCGCTTAATGGTTGTGGAATCCAGTCCAGTGGGTGCATGGGAATGGTTCCAGTACGTCCTTCTGAATCTGCTAACTCACAATACTGAGTATGCAAAGGAGCAGCTGACCAAGCTCTAAGCGGATTGCGTACTACTGGAATTCCAGCGATATTAGCCATCGCAATTGCCTCTACTGTAGTTAAATATTTTGATTTACCATGCCTAATTTCAATATCTGCGGTTGTAGTGGGGTCTAAAATAAAAGCGTCTATACCACTAGGCCCTGGAGTTACGATCAAATAATCAGGATGAGTTTCTGTCACTTCCTTACACACAAAACCACTAGGATGACTACGACGGCGGGATAAACGTGGTTCAATCCAAATACTAAGTTCTACATCAGATTTATGTAAACGTACCTCACCACCCAAATATAAAGCTCCTGTAGGGTCATCTTGCCATACCCAGCCTAAATTTTGAAAAGTTGTCAGTAATTTTACTCCGCACCAACGTTGATATAAATAAGGAGTATCAGCAATTTCTACGGTTCCATGTAATAAATTATGTAAAAAACTAGGTAAATATTCTTTTGGTTGAATTAATTGTTGAGCAAATCGTCTTAAGCGTAACCATGCTTCGGAATGTGGATAAGGATTGGGTAAATTGGCAGAAGGTACTAATCGCATTCGTACAATACGCAATAACGTAGCTTTAGCATGTTCTAATTTATTATGAGCTTCATTTAATCTAGATCGCATATTTAATAAAGTAGCTCGATCATTCTTGGCATAACTTGACTCTCCACGTTGCGTTAATAAAGAATCATCAATATATTTAATAGTACGAGTATATACTTTTTCTAGTGCTATTCTCTGCAATTCTAATAAGTGCATTAACCAGCGCAATGGTAAGGTATTAGTTTCAGCAGCTGGCAAGAAGTTTACCCAACGAGATGGTAATAAACGTTTAGCTGAGTCTAATTGATAATCATTGGCCCGACGTGAAAAAACCGCTCCTTTTGGAGATGGTGTATAACTTACCATAACTTTATGAGTAGAATCAGTTGCTTGCAATTCATTGATTAAATGTGGTATTAATGCAGTTAAAAAATCTATAGATTTTAATAAAGCAGTGGTACTTGCTACAGTTCCCATATCTGTAGAAACTCGTTGAGTAGCATGTAAACCGGGTAATAATAATTCTGAAGAAAATGCTTTTAAGTCATCAACTAATTGTTGAATAAAAGGATTCATAAATAATACCTAGCAGTTATATTATAAAAAGATGTTTCATTCTACACTAGTGAATGGATTTATCAATTTAAATAATGTTAATTAATATAATGATAAATATTTTTTCTATTGATTTTTAACTACATACCCTCATAGTGAAATTAGCACTCGTACCGATAGAGTGCTAAATTAATTTTTAATAACTATAAAATATAGTGGGGAAACAATGTCAAACCTAACTTCTCGGGTTGGTATGCAACTTGCCATTTCAGAGCAATGTCTTGATAGTTACGTTAATAATATTAAAACAATTCCTGTTCTTACAGCAGCAGAAGAGCAAGAATTAGCGAGACAGCTTTACGATGGTGGTGATTTAGAAGCAGCTAAGAAATTGGTAGTATCACATTTACGATTTGTATTATATATAGTACATGGTTATCGTGGTTATGGATTGTCTGAGGCCGATTTAATTCAGGAAGGCAATATCGGTTTAATGAAAGCGGTAAAACGGTTTAACCCTAATGTTGGAGTACGTTTAGTATCATTTGCGATCCATTGGATTCGAGCCGAAATCCATGAGTTCATCTTACGCAACTGGCGTATTGTCAAGGTTGTTACAACTAAAGCTCAACGTAAATTATTTTTCAACTTACGCAGTATGAAGAAACGTTTAGGTTGGTTATCACATGCTGAAGTTATACAAATTGCCACTGACTTAGGAGTCACTAATAAAGACGTGCTGGAAATGGAAAAGCGGATGACCATGCAGGATGTTGCTTTTGATGGTCCTACCAATGAAACTGAAGATGATGAAAAGAACTTTTCACCAGCAGCTTATTTAGAAGACAATAGATATAACCCAGCAACTATTGTTGAAGAAGCAGATTGGTCGGCTTATGGTAATAACCAGTTAAAAAATGCGTTTGATAGATTAGATGCTCGTAGTCAAGACATTCTTCAAAAACGTTGGTTAAGTGATAAAAAAATTACTCTTCAAGATTTGGCTAAACAATATAAAGTATCTGCTGAACGGATTCGGCAAATCGAAAGCAATGCAATGAAAAAATTGAAAAAACAAATTAATTTTGCGATATAATTTAGCTATTTGGATTTGATATATGCGTTTTAGAAATAAATTATGACTTCTGACTTCTCTGCTTTTTATATTTTACTAAGACGTGATTTAACTTTAGCTTATCGTCATCGGTCTGAACTAGCTAATCCACTGTTATTTTTTATAATTGTGATAAGTCTATTTCCTCTAGGAATTTCTCCAGAGTCAAAAGTTTTGCAAGGAATTGCCCCCGGTATAATTTGGGTTGCCGCTTTATTGGCTGCTATGCTGTCATTGGATAATCTATTTCGCTCTGATTTTGAAGATGGCAGCTTAGAACAAATAGCCTTATCTTCTCATTCTTTGCCGTTATTAGTACTTTCCAAAGTATTTGCACATTGGTTAGTTACTGGTTTACCATTAATTTTATTAGCTCCATTTTTAGGTATTTTATTATTTTTACCTGAAGCTTCTACCGTTACATTGATTGCAACCTTAGCCTTGGGGACTCCTATTTTGAGTTTAGTAGGAGCAATTGGGGTAGCGTTAACCGTTGGATTACGACGTGGTGGAGTGCTAGTATCCTTATTAGTATTACCTTTGTATATCCCAGTATTGATTTTTGCAGCTGGGGCGGTTAATGAGGCGGCACGAGGATTTCCAGTAGCAGGCCAATTGTATTTCTTGGGAGCATTATTGTCATTATCTTTGACACTTTCCCCTTTTGCCACTGCAGCAGCCTTGCGGATTAGTTTGAGTTAATTTGGCCAAGAATTTAATTCACTATTATTTTATATATAAAAAAATCATTTGAATTTTATAATGTGTATCAGTTACTTAATGAGTAATACCAGCTTTGTTGGGGTGTTTACTCAAAAGTAATTATAAAATATGAATTATTTCAATATCATTCCAATGTTTTTGCAAATATTCAGCAACTAATCTTCTGTGACAATGTTCTGGAGTTGCTTCGCTACATAATAAACAACTGTTGTGAAAAATATTCTTAGATAAAGCAATATTACGTTGTTGTAACAATGCTAAAAATTTAGTTTCATAATCTTGCCAACTAATTTCATGTTTTTTATATCCATCTAAAATTTCTTTAGTTGGTGCAAATTCTAGTTTATGACTATAAGCTATGTTACAAATAGTTGGTAAAAAATATGCTATATCTTGACGTTTGGTAAATCCTGCTAGTTGTGAGCTATTATTTAATCTAATATCAATTACTTGTTTTACATCGGTATTTTTCAATTGTTCAAAAAATATCTGGGCAGTTTTTTTGGCAAACCCAATCGTATATATTTTCAATATTATTTTCTCCAATATTATTAATTACATAAGCAACTTTTTTAGTTTGTTTATCGTACGCCTGTTCAAGATTGACTAATTTTAACTTTTTTAATAAACGTAGTTCTACTTCTTCCTGACTTTCTAAATTACCATCAAAACCAATATGTTGAATTGTTAAATTGGGTAAATTTCGACAAATTAAAAGTAATCTATGACAATTGAGAGGGTCTTTTTCTACGCACATCAAAGCAATACGATAAGATTTAATACCATTTTTCAAACGTTGTATACCATTAGCAAACAGTGTTGTTTTAGCAAGTAAATTATAGTTTATCTTACCTTGTTGATAGCAACTTATATCACTAGGTATTCCTCCAAGTTCTTTCCCTAAAAAAACATAAGCAATACTATTTTCTTTAAGTTTTTTTCTTAGTTGAGAAGAATTAAATTGAGGACAGTATTTACTAGAAGGATAAGAACGTACATCACATAAAGCATTGATATCATGTTGCTTTAATAAATTAATGAATTTATCTGAAGTATGATTAGAATGGCCAATTGTGTAAAGAGTATTCATCATTCAATGATTGCTGCAACAAGTTTATAACAAAAATTTTCAAATGGTTCACCAAGGCTAATACATAGATATACATTGTGTTTTTTATGTCCATCTTTAAAACGATAGCTTGATTCTATTTTTGGATCGGTAATTACTAATTTATATTGTTGGTTATTATAATAAAATATAGCCCTAGTTTTAAGCCGATTCAGTTCTCTATCAACCAAAATAGTTAGCTCTTTTACTTTGATTAATAATAAAGAAGTGGTAATTTTTTGGTTTACTAACTCGACCGGTATTCTATCATTTATTCCATTATAACTATTATAACCGTTAAACCATAAAGAAAGAACTGAATCACATAATTTTTCTAAGTTTTCTGTAGCTAATGTTCCGTGTTTTAGCCAAATTTGTTGTTTTGCAATTAAATAATTTTCTGATTGATAGGAGTGTTCTTGTCTGTCTTCGAATGGAATTTGAATAATATCTAATAATTGTGGTTGTGGTTTATTGGTACGAAAAAACATGAATAATTTTGCTAACCATTGAGGCAATCTATCCTCATATAGAATCATTGCTTTTTTTTGTAGCTCTCCGCTTGCAGTATAACCAACTGGTCTTATCCAATTAGAATTTGTTACATCTTTGCCCGCAAGACAATAACCACCTTCTTTACGAGAATTAGCTAAACAAATTATAGTTTTTTTAATCATGTGTTTGTTGATTTTTTGGTAGTCCTAAACAAAGTTAAATTTATTACAATTTCAAACAATTATCATTACTTTATTTAGGACTATCGGGTAATAATGGAATTTAAAAATTTTGAAAGAACGTTTAACCATGCTTTCAATAAATTTTTATTTATTAATAAATTCAGCTTTTGGTTGGCGGGATAATAAAATCTTTACAGCCTCGGTTGGAGTACAAACTCCTAGTAATACATTATTGACTTGTTCAACTATTGGCATATCTATATTACGTTCTTTAGCTACCCGATTCACTTCCCGAGCCGCTGGAACTCCTTCAACTACCTGTCCGATACTAGCTTGGGCTTGCTCTATATTACTACCCTTAGCCAAGGCAAAACCAAATCGATAATTACGAGATAGTTTATCAGTACAAGTTAAAACCAAATCCCCCATACCAGCTAAACCCATAAACGTCTCAGCCTTACCACCTAAAGCTACTCCAAATCGTACCATTTCATTCAAACCACGAGTAATCAAAGCCGCCCTAGAATTAGCTCCAAATTCCAAACCATCAACAATGCCAGAAGCGATTGCCATAACATTTTTCACTGTCCCACCTAATTGCACTCCAATTATATCAGTGCTGGTGTAAGGCCGAAAATAATTATTATGAAATAAATCCACTAAATCCTTAGCAAATTTCTCATCAGTCGCTGCTATAGTAACGGCTGTAGGTAAACACTTAGCTACTTCAATGGCAAACGATGGCCCAGATAAAATTGCCAAAGGTCGATCTTCACCTAATACTTGCTCTGCCACTTGATGTAATAACAAACCAGTATCATTTTCCAAGCCTTTAGTAGCCCAACAAATACGGGTTGTAGGAGAAATGTGAGGAGCAAGCATTGCTAAAGTTCCACGAAATCCATGACTTGGAACCACTATAATAATATCTTTTATCTGTTTAGCTTGCTCGGTAAAATCTGCTATTGGCTGGATTGAGGCTGGAAATTTGTTAGGTAAAAAATGAGAATTCTTACCAGTGGCAAGCATTTCCTGTACATGCTCAGCTTCATTACTCCACAACCACACTTTATTGCCATTATCTGCCAATATCAACGCAAGTGCGGTACCCCAAGAGCCAGCTCCTAAGACTAAGATTTCCACAGTGTTAATTAATAGTATCAGTAGATGGTTGTTGAGGTTTTTGCTTCTGCAATTGTTGAGCGTACAAAGCATCAAAATTGATTGGCGATAACCATAAGGGCTGAAATCCACCTTTTATCACTAAATTTGCAACAGCTTCACGAGCAAACGGGAATAAAATATTTGGACAATAAGCATTTAACATATATGACATTCTATCATTAGGAAAACCCTTGATAGCAAATAGCCCAGCTTGATGAACTTCAACTAAAAAAGCAGTCTTTTCTTCAACTTTTACTGTGGAAGTAAGATTTAACACTATTTCAAATGTTTCATCATTTAACTGCTTTATGTCATTAGATATTTCCAACTCTAACTTGGGTTTCCATTGCTCCATAAAAATCTGAGGCGAATTAGGAGTTTCAAAGGAAACGTCTTTAATATAAACATTTTGGATTACAAATGTTTCTGGTTCCGCAATATTAGGCTGCTGATTGTTAGGATTTTCTTCCACTATTATCTCTTGATTAATTTTTTAAAAGTGATAAAAATATCACCATTATTTACCTTTAGACAGGGGTAAATTGGCATTTTGCCATGCAACTATACCACCCTTAAGATTGTGCAGATTTTCAAAACCATTTTTTTTCAATATACTACAAGCACGCCCAGAACGATTGCCGCTCCTGCAACTAGCAATTATAGGTTTAGAACGATATTTTTCCAACCGGGCTAATTTTCCAGACAATGTGCTTAAAGGAATATGAATGGAATTTAAAATATGCCCTTGAGCATACTCACTATCTTCACGAACATCAAGTACTATAGCAGCCTCATGGTTAATCAATAAAATTGATTCTTGTGGTGCTAATGATGCGATACCAGATATTTGTTCTGATAAAAAATTCCAAGCTAATAAACCAAGCACAAAGAAAAAAGCCATAAATAGTTCAGGATGATTGCCAGCAAATTCAATTAGTTGTTCCATAATTAATCTGATTTACTTGCAATACCAAGTTTCTTAAGAATTATAGCCATGGGGCAGAAACCTGTAAAACCATTTTGAAATAGCATAAATCCGATAAATGCGGTCAACCAAAGCCAATAGATATGATGCAATTGACTTAAAGCAGACGAAAGCATAACTATAAAACCAGCAATAATAAATAACATACGTTCAATTGTCATAATTTAGAATCTTTAATTGGGAATAGAGTTGAATTATAAGGATAGTTTGGATGTGATTCAAGCTTATGCACACAAAGAAGGACAAAATATTTCCCGCATCATGCTGATAAGACGCAGAGTACGTGCATCACTAACATGATAATAAACTTTATTGGCATCTTTGCGAGAAGCTAAAATACCTTTATCTTTTAAAATTGCCAAATGTTGGGAAATGTTGCTTTGTGAGGTACCAACTCTATCAACAATGCCCTGTACGCTGTATTCACGTTCTCCCACAATACATAGTATTTTTAGGCGTAATGGATGTGACATTGCTTTCATAGAACGGGCTGCTCGTTCAATATCATCATCATGAGTAAGAAGTGTAAATGGTTGCAATCCATTATCTGATATAGATTTCATTTCAAATCCATGATTGTTTAACATAATTTTCAGGGAACGACCTTAATCTATTAAATGTAAAATTGTAATTGGATAGTAATATTAGTAATTAATATTATTATTATATACTAATAGAGTATAAATTTCTGCCTAAAAATTTAAAATAATCTTTGTACAATATAATTTTTAATGAGATTGCTAAGTACTGAAGCATAAATTATTGAATATTATGGAGTGCAAAATTTAGGACTAATTGCTATTATTACTATGCCGAGTAGTTCGCAATTAGCAGAGGTTCAAAGTCATGCTGGAGGCAGTGGGACAGAGCTACATCAGTGCGGAGTCGCTCGAAAAGTTAGAATATTTATGCATGACATCAGTTAATTAAGAGCTAATATTCCGGTAAGAAACTCTTGACCATCTTGTTTAGCTAGATTATTTTCAGCAGTAAGTTTAATTATTTGTGGTTCTAAAGTTATATCTCGACCTAATAAACGTGAAGAATAACGCTTAATAGAATCACTAGAGCGAAAATTTTGTTCCGTCATTCCATTCAAATACAAACTAACAAAACGCTCCTCACCTATCAAATAATGATGCTCTTCCAACCAACCTTCCTGTTTAAAACCAAATTTCACAGTATTTGCTTCTGACAATTCATTATAATCATAGACATAAGTATAAACTTTATTTAGCTCATAATGATTAAAAGCAAGGTCTAATACCAAGAGAGTTGCTTCAGTTCCATATCCTAAACAACGATGTTGCGAGGCAAATAAACCTATTAAATATTCAGCTCGCTTATGTAAAGGATTATAATCACTTAATATAGCTATTCCAATCGTGCCATATTGTTTATGCTCTATCATAAACTCAACATAACCAAGCTCGGTAAATTCATATTCGGCGTGTTCTGCTATTAAAGAGGTAAGCTGTTCTTCAGTTTGTTGAATGTGATTAGAACGATATAAATGCAGAAAAGATTCATCTTGATAGGCTTGGAGTAAAACCGGTACGTCTTCTGGCAAGGTGCGACGGATTGTTATAGAACATCCTTGGTGGGAGTTTATCATATTTTATTTAATTGCAACCAAACCCTGTAACACAATATCGGAAAATCCAACTATTCCAATAACATCATCGTTTTCTACTACTGGAGCTCGTAAAATATTGAAGTTATCAAATAAGCGAGCACAATAACGAATATCCATTTTGGGAGATACCGTAATCACCGGTTTAAGCATAATTTCATAAATATTTACTCGTTCTGGAGAACGATCTTTGGCAAGTACATAACGAGCAATATCAGATATTAACACGATACCAAATTCATCATCTGTATGCCGTTTATTGACAATTAAGCATTTTGTTTCAGGATATTTCATATTACACAAAGCTTCGGCAACAGTAATAACACCATCAATTCGGTCAAATTGAGTTTTCATTACTTCTCGAACTCGTACTAGCTTGACGGCACTCATATTTTTTTCTCCACTACTGTAGTCAATTTTCTCATCTGATGGGATACTCCTACAGCATCTTCCACGTCAATCTGGAAAGCGATACCAGCTCCTATATTCTGCTCAAATTCTCCAACTTCGGTAATAGTCTCTAAAATAGTTCGAGACAAATGCTCTTCAACTAATAATAATAATACATCTCGTTGCGTTTCTAAATTAAACCCAAAAAAAGTTTTAGAAGGTTCTATTCCTTCACCTCTAGCATGATTAATTACTGTTGCACCAGTAGCTCCTGCTTCCCTAGCTGCTTGAAGTACTTTATCAGTTTTATCTTCTGTCAAAAAAGCAATGATTAGTTTAAAATGCAAGTTAGACTCCTTGGTTTAGGACTTATGCACCGATTAAGAGGAATGTATTTAAAGGCGAGCAATTGCCCACCCTATTAAATCGTTAGTAATTAGGACTCAATAAAATATGATACTTAAAGACCTGACAGGTTTTCAAAACCTGTCAGGTCTGCCTGAGAGTTTCGGCAATTATTAAATTCTGATTCCTTAGTAAATATTAAAAATATTTATTTTTTAAGCCGGCCATCTATAGGTCAATGCTTTATTTTTATCATAAGGGGTAATTTTTACTTGGTTGCTTTGATTACCACCTAAAATCATTAACTTACCATCTGCTCTAATAGAGTGAAGAAAGCCTACATGACCATTGAAACATACTATAGAACCTGGAATTGGCCCTACTTTTTGTCCCCAAGTACGCCAAGAAATAGAAGCGGCTGAACCACTACCTGTAATACCAACTTGTTGCATACACCAATTAGCAAAAGCAGAACACCAAGGGGTTTCATCATCACTGGCATGACCACTAGTAGATTGATGATACTCAACAATACGTGGATTATCAACATCACCTTCGATTTCCATAACCCCAGTTTCCATTTCTTGGATTGCTACGTCTAACCAAGGTGAGCTATTACTTTGTCCACTGGCAGGAGCTGTTGCTGGAGCAGCGGCTGCTGCTGTAGTACGTTGTGGGGCTGGTTGCGAACCACCATTACCGGGAACATTAACAACTTGTCCAACATTTATATTGCCGGCATCAGTAATTTGAGGGTTTAATTTCATCAAATCACCAAATGAAATGCTATACTTTCTAGAAACACTATACAAAGTATCGCCTGAATCTATAGTGTAAGTTCCCATATTACTCTCCTAATTATTTAAGATGGTGGAATTACTTAATTTACAGTTTAAATTGATTAAAAAATCATAATATTAATGGTCATATAACACAATATAATTCGTTGCTAGAATAGCAAAAAAAAATCTACCTGTCAAAAATTGTATCTTTTAAGATATGTATTCAGTTGTATAACGTTCTACGGTAAGTTTACTTGACCAATGTTCTGGTGATAAGCCAGCTTTTTGTTTTAAATATCGCAAAAATTCGCTAGGTTGATGTAAAGATTCCCATACAGAAGGTAAAAATGTACCTTTATTTACCCCATCAGTTAAAATTAATCCATCTACTCCAGGACGTAATTGTTGAATTAAATCTTCTTCAGAATCAAAAGACATAAACTCAGGTTTAGAAAGTAAAGAAATGTGGATTTCTAACAAAGGAAACTCATCTGGGCGTAATTTTGCGAACCTTGGATCAGAAAAAGCAGCAGCAAAAGCATTATAAGCCACATCTTTTACTAATGGACGAGATGCAATTAAGGTTCCTATACAACCACGCAAATTGCCATTATGTTCTAATGTGACAAAAGTTGCTGTTGGTTGGTGTAATTCTGATACATGCTCATTTAAATCAACTGATATTAGTTTATTAGTATCCAAACCATATTTGATAGATTGTTTGGCAATTTGTAATAATGTTTGGCAATTCTCTTTAGCTAAAGGCATAAGCTCCATATCCAACAACTTGATTTTTTGAACCAGCAGTATCTCCTGAATTACGTAAATCTACTGTTTCAACGTGCATTTTTCGAATTTTAGCAACATGTAACAAACCATTGATAGGAATTCTTCCACAAGCTTGTTCATAGTCAATTTTTTCAGGAGATAAGGTTTCGATTGCTTGAGTAGTTAATTCATCTAATTTTTTAGATGATTTATAATTATAATAATGACTTAAGTCAGAGCTTATAACAATTAATGTTTCTGCATTACCCCATAATGCTTCTAATATTTCTCCAACTTGTTCAGAAGTAGCTTTACCAACAACCAATGGTACAATACTAAATTGATTTAATATTTTTTGTAAAAATGGTAGTTGTACTTCCAAACTATGTTCATTAGCGTGAGCTTGTTCCATTAGTGAAACTTGCGGAAATTTTAAAATACTCTCAATAGCTTTTCTATCTATTGGAATTTCCCCAAATGGAGTAGAAAATTCTTGCATTTTTGTGGCAGCTAAACCTAATAGTGGTACTTTATGGGAAGGCCCTAATAATACTACTCGTTTAATCCTATTACAGGCTGGTTTAATAAGTGTATAAGCACTAGCAGCGATTGGCCCTGAATAGATATAACCTGCATGAGGAACAATAATAGCTTTAGGCACTGGCCCAGTATTTTTAGCTGCCTGCAAAAATTGATCAATCATTGTACTCAGTTCATGAGTATTATCTGGATAAAATATACCAGCTACAGCAGGTGTTCTTGTGGTATTACTCATAATATTTTCTTATTTAATTGCAACTATATTATAGTTTCATAACAATTCTTAATTAAATTCAATAGCGTGGATGCTGAAAATTTCATATATTTTTAAGAGATTGTGAAAATCTCTACGATACTAAAATATAATGGTACCAGACAACTCTATCAATGCCAAGATTGCAAATATATTTATTCAAAAAAGCTTGATATAAATAATTACCTTTTAATCAAAAAATATGATAAGCTTATATGTTATTATATTGGAAATATAGCTATTAAAGTAATATATTAACTAACTGATATTACACAAAACATTTCCATAACTACTTAGCAACATTTAGTTGGTTTGGGAATAAAACTAAGCGTATTTTCAGAAAATTCTGGCATTGCCAAAGGCATTGATATGCGTCAATATTAAATCAAAATAATGAATATATGCAAGCGATGTTTTGTAAGTGGACGAGTTCAAGGCGTAGCATTTCGTTATTATACCCAAAGACAAGCACAGAAATTAGGAATAACTGGTTGGGTTCATAATTTAGCTGATGGACGAGTTGAAGTTTTAGCCTATGGTAAACCAGACGTAGTAAACCAATTATGTTTACATCAAGGCCCACCTTCAGCACATGTTGTTGAAGTTAAATGTCAAGTAGACACTAACTCTAACGTTCCAAAAGATTTTGGAATTAGCTAAAGGTTGTTAATATGGAAGATATAGCAGAAATTGCAAGTGCTAAACAAGTAGCAGAAACTATCGATCATGCTATGACCGAATTTAATAAGGCTATGAAGCGCAGAGAGGGCTTAATTGTTCGGATTGGTACTCAAACTACGCAAATTATTAAATTTAGCATGATTGGTTTAGGAGTATTAACTTTCACGGTGTTTGCTCTTATTGTAATATTATTATCAGATATGGGTGATATTACTCAACGTTTAGATGAAGTTGCCGGTTATATGCAAGAAATTAATCAAAATATTACGATAGTGGCCACCAATATAAATGGCATGACAGGCTCAATAGATTTAGTAAAAAAATCAATAGACGATATGGATAAAAATGTTGCATTTATGCCAGCTCTAAATAAATCTGTGACTAAAATCAGCACTAATATGCTTGCAATTAATAATAGTTTAGAAAGGATGACTGCTCATATAGATTCACTAACCATCAATATTGACGAAATGGGTACCAACATGGCAATAATGACCCATCAAGTTGGAGGGTTGAATAACAGTCTTGGTATTATGGGGCATAATGTAGATAGAATGGCAGCTCCTATAAAATTTTTCCCATTTCCTTAACAATTTAAGAAAAAAATTATTTTGATTTATAATATATGGAAATTATAGAAGCAACTATTGTTAATCCTTTGATTGGTAATAAAATTCCTATGCCATCTTATTCAACCGATGGTGCAGCAGGTATTGACTTACGAGCATGTATTGATATTGCCATAGTAATTAAACCTAATGCAACTGAATTAATTGGAAGTGGTATCGCTATTAATATTCATAATCCTAATATAGCCGCAATGCTATTGCCTCGTTCTGGACTTGGAGTTAAGCACGGTATTGTATTAGCTAATTTAGTTGGATTGATTGATTCGGATTATAGAAAAGAAGTTAAGATCGCAGTATGGAATAGAAGTGATAAATCATTTACTATTAATCCCGGTGAACGCATTTGTCAAATGGTGTTGGTACCGATTATACAAGCAGATTTTAAATGGGTAAATGAATTAGAAGATAATGGCCGTGATGGTTTTGGTTCAACTGGATTGAGTTAAAAAATGAAATGTAAACCCATAATTTTAGTAATTGACGACAGCCCGGTTAATTTAACTTTGCTACATAACATGTTGGAAAAAAATAATTTTCAAGTGATATTAGCTAACAGTGGTGAGCAGGGTTTAGTACTAGCTAAACAGAATCCTCCAAATATAATTTTATTAGATATTATCATGGGGGGGTGGGATGGATATGATACTTGTAGACATATCAAAAGAGAACCGACTTTAAACAAAATTCCAGTGTTATTTTTATCGGCTCTTGGAGACACTGAAAATAAGGTCAAAGCCTTACAATCCGGTGGAATTGATTATATTAGTAAACCATTCCAAAGAGAAGAATTATTAGCTCGAGTTCAAACTCATATTGAACTTGCCAATCTACGCCAAAATTTAGAACAGGAAGTAGCTAGTAAAACCGAAAAAATAAAATTATTATTTGAGGCTTTACAATTATCTTATGATAAAGCTGAACAAGCATCAATCCTAAAAACTGAATTTCTCCGCAATGTTAGCCATGAATTTTTGACTCCGATGAACATTGTATTAGGTATGTCAGAAATGTTACTAGAAGAAACCGACTTGACTGATGAACAACATTCTTATGCCAAATCGATTATAAATGCTAGTAAAAAATTGACTGATATTCTGACTAATATGCTCAATTTTGCTCAACAGTTTAAAGGAGAGCTAAGGTCAGCAGCTTCTGAATTTTTTTTGTACGAAATTATAGACAATATCTTGCAACAATTTTCGTCAAGCATTAAAAATAAAAAATTATTAATTGAGGCTGTGATTGATCCAACTTTATACACCGCTTTTTATGGTGATAAAGAAGCAATTAATAAAATTTTGTGTAAGTTAGTAGATAATGCAATTAAATTTACTGAACAAGGTAATATTACGATACAAGTTAATGCAATAGAATATTTTGAGAAAGGGGAATGGATAGAATTTAAAATCATTGATACTGGTATTGGTATTTCTAAAGAGGCTAACCTATTTGATACTTTTTATCAAATTGATGGTTCATCAACTCGACGTTATGATGGTATGGGCATGGGATTAGCTGTGGCTAAGATGTTTACTGAGACAATCGGGGGTAAAATCGGAGTTGAAAGTAAATTAGGTCAAGGAAGTGTATTTTGGTTTAAAATACCGTTACAATTAGTTCGTTAATAAATAGGTAATCCTAAACAAAGTAGTGTTAAACCTGCTTTTGAAACCTAGCAGATTAGGTAATCACTACATTATTTAGGGCTACCAAAAATGCTTGCAAGTTGAAAAAGCTAATTTTTTATCTGAATTTTCAGAAGCATTTGCAACTTTACTATCAGTTTCAGGTAAATAAGTTGATGGCTGATAGTCGTAAGGAGTTTGCGGACTACCGTTAATTTTCTGTACTGTGAAACTGCTATCTCGCATACTACAAGGTCGTTTAATTAATTTACTAGCATCCACAACTGCATCTGGCAGGACTACTAAAAATCCTTCCATATCCATATCACTCCAAATAAAACTTTTAAACAAATTAGCAAAGCCCAAGAAAATAGCTGACTCAAAAATTTGTATGTTTGGTACGCTTAATTCCATATAACACCACTAATATGAACGTTCTAGCGATGTTATATTTTGATTATTTACATCTGGAATTAAATCTGCTATCAGGTAAACTTTTAACATTACCCTCAAAACAAGAACGAGAAATAATTTTTGGCTGTCCTGCCGTAATTCCCGAACTAATAGTAAACCGATTCATTTATATTAACAAAACTTAATAAACGTTAATAATAGCACTCCGAAGAGAGGGTGAATCTACCAATGACCTAATGAAAATACCTCTAGCTCCATTCAGGTCTCGGT
>DAOUSR010000123.1 GCA_030627125.1 Thioploca sp. | reverse complement strand
TTCCCAATTGAATATATATAAATACAAATTAACAAATGAATATTTATATCGAATTTCGTTAAGAATTAAGAATTAAGCATTCATAATTAAGAATTGCCCCTACGTAAAATTATTATTTGTAGGGGTAATCCCTTGTGGTTACCCAATTTTTTATGTGGTTACCCAATTTTTTATGTGGTCACCCAATTTTTTTTATGTGGTCACCCAATTTTTTTATGTGGTCACCCAATTTTTTATGTGGTTACCCAATTTTCTTAACTTTATTGCTCATAGCTTAGGAAGGTTAGAAAGAAATGGTTTAACTGAGTCGTAATAAATACGTTTAGCTGTTGTTGAAACTAATTCTTGTTCTGGATAACGTAAAGCAGTCAATTTACCTCCAAAAACACAGCCAGTATCAATGCAAATTGTGTTATTAACCCATTCAGAACAGATAATAGGGGTATGGCCGTAAACTACCATTGCAGAACCTTTATAATCAGCAGCCCAATTGTAACGTATAGGGAATCCTGACTCATCTCTGCCAATCACTTTACCATACAAGGCAAATTCATAAACTTTTCCAGTATTCCGGCCTTGTAATTCTTCCAATAAACCAGCATGTGCCACTACTAATTTACCTGCGTCAAATATATAATGTTCTGGTATCTTATCAATAAAATCAATTACTTGCCTACGAAAATTAGCGGAAGTGGTCTCTAATTGATGGACTGATTCTGCTAATCCATGCACTAATTTAATATTATGTCCTTTCAGTTTGCGTAATAATTTCACATCGTGGTTACCCTTAATACAAAGAGCATTACCAGCAACTACCATATCCATAACCAGCTGTAATACCTGTGGAATTTTCGGCCCTCTATCAACCAAATCTCCCAAAAAAATTACTTGCCGCCCTTGTGGATGAGTGACAGTATATTTAGCATTAGAATGTTGGATATTATAGCCTAATTTTTCCAACAAAATAAGCAGTTCATCAAAGCAACCATGTACATCGCCAATAATATCAAACGGCCCAGTTTTATGCCGCATATTACAAGCTAAAGGCATTAATTTAATTTCACTTGTATCAATTTCAGTGGCAGAATTTAATACTATAACCTGCTTGAAACCTTCATGTTTAAGATTTCGGAGAGAATATTTTAGATTGTCATATTGTTGCTGAATAATTGCCGGTTCAAGATTACGATCAGGACGTTGTTGACTTCTACTTTGACATAAATCTTTTGATAAGTTAAAAACAATTGCTATTGGATTAATATTGTATTGTTTTGCTAAAAATAATAATGATTTGCGAGCTTTAGTTTGCAAATTAGTAGCATCAATAACGGTCAGTTTACCGATAGCAAGACGTTTAGTTGCGATAAAATTTAAAATTGCAAATGCTTCTGTGGTAACGGATTGATCGACTTCATCATCAGCAATCATAGCTCGACAATAGTCTGAGGATAATATTTCAGTTTCTTTAAAGTGTTGTTTGGCAAAAGTCGACTTACCACTACTTGATACTCCAATCAATAAAACTAGTGATAATTCTGGTATTTTTATTTGCATATGGTAAAATAACTATCATATTGAAATAGATAGTATAACACGAAAACCTGTCTTATATTTTTTAAATATTAATAGTCCTAATTTTCGGTAATTTTTTAGTATCCATAACTTTCTGCTTTTATGCAAATTTTAATGCGGTCGTCCTATGTTATAATTTCATTCATCGGGATTTTTGATACTAACTATTTTATCAGAATTTCACCTTTTTTAATTGTTATTTATTATCACGAACACCTATGCGGTAAGACTATACCAATTAATTTTTTTGGAACATAATTATGGTTCTAATGATGTATTATTGATTACGATCTTTAATAGGTAAAAGTTTTCAAACCCAACTTTAAGGAAAATAATATGCCAGAATTATTAGATATTCCTCGTGCGGCACGTTTAGCTGGAATTTCCAGAGGTGAACTACAACGCCATATTCGTATTGGTGAATTAGAAACTTTTGAAGGCAAGATTGCTATAAATGTTGCTGAAACATGGAGTTAATAAAGAAAAGATACATAAAAATAATTTGCGGTAAATTTTACATCAATTACAAATACTTGTATAGCTAATATATTATAAATCAATTATAAAAATATCGTATAGAAAAGACATTGCCTTGTCTCTACAATCGTATCCATTTTATACTACTTTAGCTATATAGGTTCAGCGAATTTAATTAAGCATTAAGAATTTTTATAGTACAAAATACCACTAATAATTAATCTGGAACCAAGATAATGAGTGAAATAATCGTTGGAATCGACCTAGGTACAACTAATTCCGAAATAGCAGTCATTGAAAATGGTAAAGTCACTATCATTGAAGATGCTGGACATAAAATTTTGCCATCTTTTGTAGGAATTAGTGATAATAACGAAATTTTAGTAGGTGATCCAGCTAAAAATCAGTATATCTTATATCCTGAAAAAACCGTTAAGTCTATCAAACGTAAAATAGGCGAAGAGATTAAAGTTGAAATGGATGGGAAGTCATACACTCCACAAGAAATATCGGCCATTATTCTGAAACGGCTTAAAGCAATTGCGGAAAAATACTTAAATAAACCGGTAACTAAAGCAGTCATCACAGTTCCAGCCTATTTTTCTGATGTTCAACGTCAAGCAACCCGTGAAGCAGGAGAAATTGCCGGTTTGGAAGTAGTACGAATGATCAATGAACCAACTGCTGCTGCTTTATCGTATGAGAGTGAAAATCCAGAGCAGAAAAATATTTTAGTCTATGATTTGGGTGGAGGAACTTTTGATGTTTCCGTCGTCAGTATTGAAGATGATGTAGTAGAAGTGGTTGCTAGTCATGGTAATAATAAGCTGGGTGGCGATGATTTTGATCAAGCAATTGCAGATTATATTGTAGAACATATTCAGGAAAAATTTGACGTTGATATTAGTGAATCACGGAAAGCAATGGCTAAGATAAATCGGGCGGCGGAAACTGCTAAACGTGCTTTGTCTGATCAGCCTTTCGCAATGATTGAAGAAGAATATTTGTATGAGCATAATGGTAAACAAATTAACTTATCATTGGAATTGTCTCGGAGTGATTATGAGGACTTGATTGCAGATTATATTGATGAAACTTTGGAAGCTATTCATATTGCTCTTAATGGTGCTAATCTAACTGTTGCTGATATTGATGAAATTTTATTAGTTGGTGGTAGTACCCGCACTCCTATCGTAAGCAAGCGTTTACAAGATGAGTTTCAGAAACAACCACGCAGTGAGATTAATCCAGACTTATGTGTTGCTGCGGGAGCTGCAATTCAAGCGGCCATTATTGCTGGGCAGAAAATATCTGGTTCGGCAGTATTAGTTGATATTACGCCTTATACTTATGGAACCAGTGCAGTTGGAGAGCTGAATGGTGAGTTTTATCCATATATGTATGTACCGATAATTCATAAAAACAGCCCATTGCCACTGTCTAAAACCGAATTATTTTTTACGATGGTTGATAATCAAAAGATTGTCGAGGTAAAAGTTTATCAAGGTGAAGATCAAGATGCTCTGAACAACATTCAAATTGGAGAATTTACAGTTGAGGGTTTGAATGAAACTCCGGCTAACAGTCCAATTTTGCTTAAATTAGAGCTTGATTTAAATGGTATTTTAAGTGTATCTGCAATTGAGAAAGAGACTGGCTTGAAAAAGTCGATTACGATAGATAATGCTATTTCTCGGTTTGAAGCAGAGGAGATGGAACAAGCCAAAGAACGGATTCAAGCAATATTTGGTGATAAGATTGAAAACACCAGTAAAGAAGGTACAGAGAATAATGCAATTGTGCAGGCTAAAATTTTAGTAGCAAAAGCCGAACAGCTCTTGGATAATGCCTCAGCGGAAGATAAAGAGGATATAGTTGACATGATTGAAGCTATTAACGATGCTTTGGCAATAGAAGATATTGCGGCTTTGGATAAACCTATGGAGCAATTATCTGATATTATTTATTATTTGGAGTCATAAATGGAACGTTGTTCAGTTTGTAAGGGGCGTTTGAAGGACAATACTTGCTCTCGTTGTGGAGCTGACTTAGCCATACCGTTGACCATTGAACAGCAAGCAGCAAGTAAGTTGCACCAGGCGTTAGAGCAATTGAGTATTGGTAATTTAGAGGGAGCGGTATTAGAGATAGAACGTTCTTTACAATTGAAACGTGAACCTTTAGCATTGGCATTGTACGGTTTTATTAACTCAATACCTTTATCCAAGTTGCAAATGGATGTTTTAGGAATGCGAGAAGTGTTACAATAATTTTGAATTATGAATTACTCATTGATATAATACATTCAATTGGGAAATGCTATATTTAATTATTTTTAGCTTGACAAGTAGTATCTACATTTTTGAATAAGATTTAACTAATTTAAGGATGGACAAGATTTTAAGCTTGGTTTAAATCATGTTAATCTTTTAATCCTGTATAATCTTGTTCAAAAACTATCCATTTTATCTGAATCTTGATTCAGAAATTGTGAAGAGTGTTGTGATAACCCTTTTTGCAAATTAATAACATTTTTTAAATAATTACCTCACATATTTTGGTCTATATTTCATTTACTTAATTAAAACTATCCGAACCATTAATTTCATCAAGAATTAAAAATCGCTATAACTTATCATAGTTTTTAATTATGGATGTATTTATAAATAAAAATTTCACTTGACCAAAATTTCCTTTCTAAATATTTTTAAATATGGTATATTATCATATTGAACTAGCCACGTTTTTTAACGTTGTGGCTTTATAAAAGAGGGCATTAGATAACGTATCTCACCGAAGATATTATTCTTATCAATAGTGCGTACACCTCGCAAATGGATAGCCGTTACGGAATTTTTTAGGAAAGTGGAGATTTATTTCACAGTGTTACAAGAATGCAGCACGAAACGTTTTAGCGAGACTTTACGATCTTATAGGATAACGGTTGCTCCCATCTTATTAAAAAATAGGGAAACAGTGTGGCAACGATTGAACTAACTCAAGCTAATTTTGAACAAACAGTAAGTAATAACGATATAATTTTAATTGATTTTTGGGCTTCTTGGTGTGGACCATGTCGTTCTTTTGCACCAATTTACGAAGCATCATCTGAAAAACATCCAGAATATGTATTTGCTAAAGTGAATACAGAACAGGAACGAGAGTTAGCAACTCAATTTCAGGTTCGTTCTATTCCGACTCTAGTAATTTTCCGAGAACAGATAATTGTTTTTTCTCAACCCGGAAGTTTACCAGCACAAGCTCTTGAAGAAATTATTGGTAAAGCTTTAGAGTTGGATATGGATATAGTACGTGCAGAAGTTGTTAAACAAGGACAACCTGCTGAATAATTTATTATATTAGGTTGTAAATTGTGTAAAGCAATGGAGTTCAAATGTTCCAAATATTTGAACTCCTTTAAATTGTAGCTATTATTTAGTTTCTAATCAAACTTGCAATTTTTAAAGCTAGTAATTCTTAAATTATTTATCAAAATTATTCGTAATATTCTTCGATATTTTCCAATTTTTTTATCTCAAACTCAATTTCGTTTAGCCAAAGCGTAAATAAGCAATACTACTCCCAAACCGATAAACATCATAATTATAGAATACATTACCGTATCATTCCAAATATCTGGCCAGACTGGAGTTGAGCTAATTAACCGTTCTTTAGCATGTACTGTTATATATTTCCGCACCTGAAATGGCCAAATTACCCATAATGAACCGATAAGAATACCGATAATAGTTGCTACAGTATGATGATAAAAACCAGCTAATAACCAACTGATAAATCTACTAAAAACTACTAATCCAGTTACTACTCCAAGACCAAATGGAATTAAAATCATAAAGTTAAAATGACCTATTGCATTTAATATCGTGTCATATTTGTGCAATATCAGTAAAATGAACGAGCCAGAAATACCGGGTAATAACATAGCTGAAATCGCTAACATGCCGCTAAAAAAGATAAAACTAGTAGTATCTGGCGTACTCATCGGAACTAAGGTTACAATTAACCAACCCATTGTTATTCCAATAATTAAAAAGAATATTGTACTAATTTTAAATGGTTTTATTTCTGGCAATAAGACAATAATTGAAGCTATGATTAAACCAAAAAATAAGCCATAAACTAATTCTGGATGAGTGTGGAGAAAAATTGGTAATGGAACTATGCGAGTAAAAAATAATAATGCACAGACAATCCCCAACAATAAAGGAATTAAGAAACTAAAATGAGGACGTTGGATAGCTGGTTTTATTTGTAATTTAACTATATGTTGTAACCAGATTATATCAAAAGAACGAATAGCAGCTAATAATTGGGCATAAATACCTAAAATGAAAGCCATCGTCCCACCACTCACTCCTGGTACTACATCAGCAGCTCCCATGCAGAAACCTTTAGCAGCTAAGTTTATTTTTTCGTTCATTATTTTTCCTTGTGATAAATTTTACTCATTTTATGAACTGCGTCAATAAATACTTTGACATTTTCTGGATCAATCTGTGGATGAATGCCATGCCCTAAATTAAATACATGTCCAGTGCCAGAGCCAAAACTAGCTAAAATTCCCGCAACTTCTTGGCGGATTCGCTCCGGGGAAGCATACAAAATACAAGGGTCCATATTACCTTGCAATGCAACCTTATCTCCAATTCGTTCCCGTGCCATGCCGATAGGTAGTTTCCAATCCAACCCTACTGCATCGCAACCAGTATTAGCAATGTTTTCTAACCATTCATTACCATCTTTAGTAAACAAAATTACTGGAACTTGTTCACCTTCATGCTTCTGAGTTAAATTTTGCACTATTTGTTGCATGTATTGTAAGGAAAATTCTAAATAATCACGGCTGGTTAAAATCCCTCCCCAAGTATCAAATATCATTACAGCCTGAGCTCCGGCAGCAATTTGAGCGTTAAGATAATCAGTGACAGTTTTAGCTAATTTTTCTAACAAACGGTGCATAGCTTGTGGTTGCTCAAACAACATACCTTTGGCTTTGCTAAAATTTTTAGTAGAACCACCTTCAATCATGTAAGTTGCTAAAGTCCAAGGACTACCAGCAAAACCTATCAATGGTACTTTGCCGTCCAATTCCCGTCGAATTAAACTTACTGCGTCCATAACATATTGTAAGTCTTCATGTGGGTCAGGAATTGGCAACTCATCAATTTGTTTGCTATTACAGATGGGATGTTTAAACTTGGGGCCTTCGCCTTCAGTGAAGTATAAACCTAAGCCCATTGCGTCGGGAATGGTTAAAATATCCGAGAATAGAATAGCAGCATCTAACGAAAATCTTTCCAATGGTTGTAAGGTTACTTCACAAGCCAATTCTGGAGTTCGACATAAAGTCAAAAAATCTGTGGCACGAGTTCGAGTGGCACGATATTCAGGTAAGTAACGTCCGGCTTGACGCATCATCCAAACTGGTGTTACATCAACTGGTTGGCGTTTTAACGCCCGTAAGAAACGATCGTTTTTTAAAGGAGGCATAATTAGTTTTATGGTTCTGAAATTAATGTATTATTATATCATATTAGATTATACTAGGTTGGGTTTAGATTTGAGATACTATAGTAATTTATAATTAAGAATTATATTTTAAGGAACATATTCGTGTTAAACATAAATTTATTAGACAGAAATAATAACGCTGCCATTTTACTAGCTGGAATCTTGTCATTAATTGTTGGTATGGGTGTGGCACGCTTTGCTTTTACTTCATTATTACCCGCAATGTTGGATGATTTTTTAGGGTTAACCTTTGCGGGGATATTGGCTTCTGTGAATTTTGCCGGTTATTTGAGTGGGGCAATTTTTGCGATTTTTATCAAAGATATTAATACTAAAGTAAAATATTTTAGGATTGGTATGGTGTTATGTATCTTGACCACACTCATTTTAGGTTTGACGACTAACGAAATAGTTTGGTTAATTTCTCGGATAATTGCAGGTTTTGGATCAGCGATGGCATTAGTTGTTGGTTCGGCGATTGTGATGACTAAGCTTAATTTTGCGGATAAAACTAAAGCCATGGGAATTCATTTTAGTGGCATTGGATTTTCAATTTTAGTGACGGATATCATGGGTCGAGCAGTTTTAAACTTGACAGGAAACTGGCAAATTTCTTGGTTGATTTTGACTATTTTTGGAGCAATTATCACCGCTTATGCAATTTATATTCTGTCGTTTGATACCCAAGTAAAGCCAGATGAAGTAAAGCATCCACTTGATAAATCAGTGTTTTCATTTTTTGCTATTATATTGATTATTGGTTATTTTACCGAGGGAGTTGGTTTTGTAGTACAGGGGACTTTTTTACCTGATATTATAAATTCTTTAGAAGGTTTGGAAGGATATGGCAGTTCTACTTGGACAATAGTTGGGCTTGCAGGCATTCCTTCTTGTATAATTTGGATGCGATTGGCAACACGTTATGGCAGTGTGAATATGATTATTATTGCAATGTTAATTCAAGTGATTGGTATATTAATTCCAACTATGAGCAATAATATTTATTTAAATCTATTATCTGGATTATTATATGGCGGTACCTTTGTAGGATTAGTCGCTTTATTTCTGCATTTAGGTGGTAAATTAGCTGGTTCAAATCCCGTTATAATGATTGGTGCATTAACTGCTGCTTATGGTATTGGACAAGTAACAGCTCCTTTGTACAGTGTGGCAATAGTTAATTATTTTGGTAGTTATGATTACGCATTATATTTAACGGCAGCCATTGTATTTAGTGGGGTTGTGATTCTATTTTTTGCTAAATATTTATGGCATGTAAAAATCTAATTTTACTAGATATACTCAGCACGTTCACAATCTCAACTTTCATATTTGGGATTAACAGTTATTTCGGGAAATACGCTTCACTCCATTCCCGAAATCAATCTAACATTATGCACGTGTGCAGTATAGTTTAGTCATTATAAAAGTTAATGGTAGCACTATTTGGCTTTTCTAACAGCCAAATGTATCCAGGACTAAGCCAAAAAAATATGATGGATGTTAATCTTGCCATGAGTAACTTTGCACTTCCAGGCATTAGCATATAATCCACATGATACTTAATAGGATTGGATATAATTGTTCTTGTATAATCATGAACTTCAAATAATTTGACTAGTTTTTTTTAGACCCCAGTAAGTGTAGTGTAGCTCATGATAATAGTTAGCCTTTTTTGTCAACCTAATATATAAATGAGCTAAAGGGCGTGGGATAACAGATAATAAGGGTAAATTATAGTGAGGCTCATTCCACATAAATCTATTAGATGCAGAAAAATAGCATATTCCTCCAGGAACAAGAACCCGAAAAATCTCCTCCATCATCTTTTCTGGAGATGGTACATGCTCATAAACTTGAGAGCAAATTACAACATCAAAAGAATTATCTTCAAACTGCAAATTTACGGCATCTCCTAATTGAAACTCTAGATTGCCTTTTTTAAAATTTTTTTCGGCATGCCTTATTGCAAGCTTGTCGATATCTATACTCACAACTAATTTAAAATAATCAGCAAGATAGTTGTCTATTATTCCGGCAGAACTACCAACATTCAGAAGACGTAACCCATTTAGAGGTTCCTGCATATAATCTTCTAAAACAGAAACCATGGTTTTCGCTTTACGTTCATGCCCGACCATGTCATACATTTCTGCTGAACTACTGGAGAAATTATATTGATAATTGCGTTCCAAATCATACTCCTCGTAACAGAGACGATTGACAGTCGCTGTAGGCTAATTCTTATGTTAATCGGCACTATAGTTAAACTAAGCCGAATGAGTCGCCCCATCCAACTCGTCTTCAAAACGGTACGTGAGACTTTCACCTCATACCGCTCCTCTCTATGTGATGCTGTTTTACCAGCTTATATTAATAT
>DAOUSR010000145.1 GCA_030627125.1 Thioploca sp. | reverse complement strand
TAATTACACCTTTTAATAAATTAGATTAAATATTAACAAGTTTTAATAGACACTGCAATAACTATTTGCTATTGTATATGTGAATTCAAAACGCTGAACTGATTAATAAATACAACAAAGGAGAGTAATTATGATTAATTACGCAAATATGGTTTAAGTTAAATAGGTATAGCAATTCTTAATTATTAATGCTTAATTCTTAATTCTTAATGAAATTAGATATAAGTCATTTAATTTATAGCAATATATTTAATTGGCAAATGCTATAAATATTGCAGTTTGGATAATTCAAATCAAAAAATATAAGTACCTTAATAATTAAAGCTATCAATTCATTCTATAAATAATTATCTCATTTAAATTGGCATTCGGCAAGAATTATTCACTCATTTTTTTGTTCAATTACTTAGTTATAGCGTTTCCCGTTTGGATAAAATCCAAAAAATCGTCAAGATATTGAAAATAGTAATTGAATTTCTTTAGTTCTCACTCGCCTGAGTTAATGTCATTAAATTAAGAAATTTATCAGGTTTAACAATACTTTATTTAGGACTACCAATTTATTTAATAGCTACCATTTGCTTTAAATTTTCTAAATTCTTTTTCGACTTTATACAAGTAGGAAATGCTATATGTTAAATCTTGTTCAAACTACCCAATAGCTATATTCCATAACCTTGTATTATAATATTAACTAGACATGTGCTATTATCTTGTTAAGATAATAATCAATTTAAATAGAATTATATCCTAATACCAAGGATTTTTTCACAATAGGAAAGCACTATATAAAAATATGGAAGTAGCCAATATTGAACTTAAAAAATTTAAAAAAACTTTAGACATGGTATTAGACTGTGTATTTATGTTTGATGCCAATACATTTAAATTAATTTATGTTAATAAAGGTGTTACAAATCAATTAGGTTATTCTGAAAATGAATTATTAAGCATGACTTTATTAGATATAAATCCATATTTAACAAAAAACCAAATCCAACAATTTTTAGCTTCTTTAATAAAAAAATCTAAACCATCTCTTACTTTAGAAACTATCCATCAACATAAAAATACCACTTTAATCCAAGTAGAAGCATTTTTTCAATATATTCAAGAAGAAGATTTTTTTGTAGCAATAGTGCGTAATATCACTGAACGTAAACAGGCTGAAGCAAAATTACAACAAGATATAAAAAAAGCTGAAAATACTAAAAAAATAGCTGAGATAGCTAATCAAGCTAAAACTGCTTTCCTTGCTAACATCAGCCATGAATTACGTACTCCCCTCAATGGAATTTTAGGCTATACGCAAATTTTAAAGCGTGATAAAAAATTAACAAATAAGCAAAAAGATAGTATTCAAATCATTCATCGTAGTGGTGAACATCTGTTAATGTTAATCAACGATATTTTGGATTTATCTAAGATTGAAGCTGGTAAATTAGAGATAATGCCAATTGATTTTTGTTTTCCAGCATTTTTACAAGATATAGCAGATTTAATGAAAATGCGAGCCACTCAAAAAGGAATAGCTTTTGAATACGAAGTTTTACATCCTCTACCAATTGCAGTTAAAGCCGATGAAAAAAAATTACGGCAGATTTTATTAAACCTATTGAGTAATGCGATCAAATTTACCAATGAAGGTATTATTAATTTTAGAGTTATTTATTATAATAATAGAGTACGTTTTGAAATAGAAGATACTGGCACAGGAATTCCTAACGAACATTTAGAAACTATTTTCTCATCATTTCATCAACTCGGACATCAGCATCACCAAGGAACTGGTTTAGGCTTGACTATCAGCAAACAGCTAGTAGAAATGATGGATGGCCAATTGTTGGTTTCTAGTTTATTGGGTAGTGGTAGTATTTTTTGGTTTGATATGCCGCTGATAGAAGCTCAAGCTATTGATGAGCTATATCGACCTTATCAACATGGAACTATTGTTGGTTATACTGCCACTAATGCAACGAACTCACCATTTAAAATTTTACTCGTTGATGAGATATGGCAAAATCGAACTTTTTTAGTGAATTTATTAAAGAATATTGGTTTTATTATATTTGAAGCCAGTGATGGTAAGGAGGCGTTGGAATTAACAAGAATAAATTTGCCAGATATAATTATTACTGATTTAGTAATACCACGTATGAATGGTTTTGAATTAGTGCAGTCAGTACGCAAATTATCCCAAGTGCCAGAAGTGACAATATTTGCTATGTCGGCTGATGTATTTGAGCAACAACAGAAAAAGAGTTTACAAATTGGTTGTAATGAATTTATTGCCAAACCAATTGACACAGAAGCTCTATTAACTAAATTAAAAAAATATTTACCATTAGAATGGATTTTTGAGAATATAGAACCTCAAGAAATTGCCACAAATTCAAATATTGTTGGACCGTCAGCAGAACAATCCGCTATATTATTAAAATTAATTTTAGGTGGCAATGTTAAAAAAATAATCAATAATGTTAACGAAATAGAGCAACAAAATCCTAAGTTAACGCCATTTACTAATGAAGTTAAAAAATTAGTAAGAAGCTTCGCAATGTCCGAACTTAAAAACTTTATTAAGTTGTATACTTAAAATATTCCCTTTCAATTAGGCTATTTTGACATGTGATAATTTAATCACTATAGTCTAATATTCCAAAAATCATAGATAGCTTTAACTCAAACCTTGATAATGCTTACAAATATAAACTATTACATAGCCAGATTATCTAAAAAAATCCCTTTAAATCTTATAATTATTGTACCATTCGTAATTGAGATATTTGCGGTAGTCGGACTAACTGGCTGGCTATCATTTCGTAATGGCCAAGAAGCTGTTGATGATTTGTCTGCCCAATTACGTAGTGAAATTACTACTCGTATTCATCAACATCTTGAAACTAATATTAAAATGCCACATCGACTCAATCAAATAAATGCAGATTTTGTTAATATTGGTAAGTTAAATTTAACAGATATAGAACATTTAAAACGCTATTTATGGAAGCAAATCCAACAATTTGATATGGTTAGTTACGTTGGTATTGGTACTGAAACAGGTAAATATGTGGGAGTACAATCTTTTGATGATGGCTCTATAATTGCAGAAATTCGTAATAAAACCAATGAACTAAATATTTGGTATACTGATAAAGACAGCAATAATACTACTCTCAAAGAAAAATTAACAAATTACGAACATCGCCAACAACCTTGGTATGTAAGTGCAGCAGAAGCGGAAAAACCAGTTTGGAGCAAAGCATTTTTTTCCAGTCGTCGTACTACATTGTCAGTCAATCAACCAATTTATGATACTCAAAATGATTTATTAGCTGTCACCACTACTGATGTCAATATTTTAGCAATAAGTCAGTTCTTACAAACTTTAAAAATTGGTCAAACTGGACAATCTTTTATTATGGAGTCTTCTGGCATCATGGTAGCTAATTCGGTTCCAGAAAGTACAATTTCGAAACAGATTAAAGAAGCAGAATTATGGAAATCTGGAGCTCCAGAAATTTGGAATAATATTGCCGTAGAAACTTATAACAGTATAGAGCAGCTTAAAGCAGAAGATAGTACAGATAATTTAACTCAAGCAACCGTTCATTATTTAATTCAATATTTTGGGGAGCTAAATAAAATTGAGGAAAAACAAAATCTTAACTTTATCTACAATGGTGCAAATTACTTCTTGCAAATAATGCCATTTAAGGACGAAATAGGGTTGGATTGGTTAATTGTAGTTGTAGTTCCAGAAGCAGATTTTATGACTCACATTGATGCTAATATGTACTACACCATTTTATTATGCTTAGTTGCTTTAATAGTAACAATTTTGGTAGGAATTCTTACTGCTAAATGGATTATTCGCCCTCTATTGCATTTAAATACTGCTGCTACAGCTTTAGCAAGAGGAGAATGGCAACAACAAATAGCGGAAGCTAAACGTAAAGATGAAATAGGTGAATTAGCTAAAACTTTCAGTAGTATGGCCAAACAACTACAAGAATTATTTACTACATTAGAAACCAAAAATATTGATTTACAGCGTTTAGATAAATTGAAAGACGAATTTTTAGCCAACACTTCGCACGAATTGCGTACTCCATTAAATGGCATCATTGGGATTGCAGAATCTTTAATTGATGGAGTTACTGGTAATTTATCTGATAAAACTAATTCCGAACTATCTATGGTAGTAGCAAGTGGTAGACGCTTATCTAATATTATCAATGATATATTGGATTTTTCTAAGCAAAAATATAAGAACATTGAATTGCAATTAGAAACAATTGATATTAAGAAAGTTGTAGATATGGTACTAAGATTTTGCCAACCTCTGATAGGTACCAAAGATTTACAATTGATTAATAATGTTCCCAATGATTTACCGTTAGCAAATGCCGATGAAAATCGAATACAGCAAGTTTTGCATAATTTAGTTGGCAATGCAATTAAGTTTACTAATAGAGGACTGATTCAAATTTCGGCAGAAGTAAAACTAGACCATTTGAATATCATTATATCTGATACTGGGATTGGTATTCCAACTGATCAAACTGAGCAAATTACTAAAATGTTTGGCTCATTTGAACAAGGTATAAATAATGCTAACAATACCGGCTTAGGATTATCTATTTCTAACCAATTGATTTTATTGCATAAAGGTAAAATTTGGGTAGAGTCAACTTTAGGTATAGGTTCAAGATTTATTTTTACTTTGCCTATTTCTGAGACATCATTAGTTAATCAATCTGGGAAAATTACCTCAGCGGTTACCTCAGTTGCTGAAACTTTAATTAGCGAAACTTTGCCAAAAATTTCCATTAGCGACCATTCCGATATTAATATTATGATTGTGGATGATGAACCAATAAATTTACATGTCCTAACCAATCATCTTTCTATGCACAATTACACAATTATTGAGGCAGCTTCTGGAGCTGAAGCTTTGGCTAATTTGGAGCAAGGCAATATTCCAGATTTGATTCTGCTAGATGTTATGATGCCACATATGACAGGTTATGAAGTAACGCAAAAAATTCGGGAAAAATGGGAAGCTAATGAATTGCCAATTGTATTATTGACTGCTAAAAATCAAGTTGCAGATTTAGTGACTGGTTTAGAGCTTGGAGCAAATGATTATCTAATTAAACCAATAGCTAAAAGTGAGTTATTAGCTAGAATTAAAACCCATTTGCATATTAAACAACTGAAAGTAGAAACTTTGCGGTTAGCGGTTGAAAGTGAAAGAAGGTTGACTCAATTCTTAGAAGCTATGCCAGTCGGAGTGTTTGTGACAGATGCTGATGCTAATCCTTACTATGCTAATAGACGAGCTCAAAATTTATTAGGTAAAGATTCTGAGGTTGCGGTAGAATTTCCTTATCAAATGTATATCGCAGGTACTGAACAATTATATCCGCCTGAAAAACAACCTAGTACTTTAGCATTACAAGGTGAAAGCATAACAGTCGATGATATAGAAATCCATCAGATGGATAAACAAATTCCAATAGAAGCGTGGGCTAGTCCAATTTTTGACGAACAAGGTGCGATTAAGTACGCCATGATGGCTTTCCAAGATATTACTGAACGTAAAGTAGCTGAATTAGAACGAGAACAATTCAATAAGCAGCTAATTAAATTTAATGAAGAATTAGAAGATTATTCTCATACTTTAGAAGATAAAGTTACAGAACGTACCTTTAAATTAGAAGAAGCTAAACAATCTGCTGAAGATGCTTTGCAACAGTTAAAAACTACGCAAGAACAATTAGTTGAATCAGCTAAAATGGCTGAATTAGGTAATTTGGTGGCTGGAGTTGCCCATGAGATTAATACGCCGGTTGGGATTGGAGTTACAGCTGCTTCACGGTTAGATACTTTGACTCGAGAAATAGTGATTTTATATAAAAATAGCCAAATGAAGCGAGCGGATTTGGACAAGTATTTGGATTCTACTCAGAAAGGTAGCGATTTAATTTTAAAAAATTTGATTCGAGCTGCTGATTTAATTCAGAGTTTTAAACAGGTTGCAGTTGATCAAGCTGGTGAACAACAGCGTACTTTTGCTCTCAATGAATATTTGCGTGAAGTCTTAACTACATTGAGACCTGAATTTAAACGGACTCAACATAAGATAGTGGTTAGTTGTGACGATAGTATTGTTTTGTCTAGTTATCCAGGAGTATTTTCACAGATTATCACTAATTTTATGATGAATTCTTTGATTCATGGGTTTAGAGATAAGTTAGAAGGGAATATGAAGATTGTTGTTAATCAAAGTGATAAAGAATTGGTGATACGCTATTCTGATGATGGTAGAGGCATTCCAGCTGATATTGTGAGTAAGGTGTTTGATCCGTTTTTTACTACTAATCGTCAAGGTGGTGGTAGTGGTTTAGGTATGCACATTGTGTATAATTTGGTTACTCATCAGTTGGGCGGCATAATTCAGTGTGAAAGTGTGGTTGGAGAGGGGACTACATTTATAATTGCTATTCCTAATTCAGCTATTAGTTAGTAATCTTGGATTATTTATCTTAAAGCCCAATACCACCTATCTATAATCGCCATAAATTCGGAGTAATCAACTACAGTTCCTTCTATTGCGGAAATTATTTCAATAATAGTAAATAAAAATAATATAACTGTTCCTATCCTACCTAAATATTCTTCTGTTCGTTGCCATATTTCAATGATAATATTTGATGGTTCATATGCATCCAAGATTTTTGATGATAAAGTAGCAATAATATGTTGTTGATTACTGCCAACCATATCAATTAGATTATGTTCTTGATGTAAAGTACGTAATAATGATGCTGGTACAATGCTAGAATACTTATAAAACTCACCTAAAATTTCAATTGGTAAAAGATGGCCTAATTCATTATTATTAAATTCAAAATCATATTCTCCAATAACCTTAACTAAAGTAAAATGCTCAGAATCAGGTATATTTTTTATAATAATTAAATCATCTTCTTTAATATCACAAAGCATTTTACCGCAGTGTTCCCAGACCTGTTTTTCTTCTGGATTTAAGTATTCCTTATCTTTAAGAATTTTTAAATTTAATTTTTCATTGTATCCCCAACCTTGTCTAAGCTTATTATGATATTTTAGTTGTTCTGTGAAATAATCTTGATTTGATTCGTTAACATTCCAAAACCAGCACTGTGGCTCTTTATTCCAAAACCAATGTGAAGTTTTTTTAAACATATATTTACCAAAATCTAATAATATTTATAAATCTTTCAAAATCTACTACTGCACCTTCTATAGCTGATGCAACTTCAAAAAAAGCAATAATAAATAAAAAAATTGCTCCTATATGACCTAAATGCTCTACTTGCCATTGCCATAGTTGAATAATAAAATTAGCAGATTTTTTAGTAAGTTTAGGATTTTCATGTATCTGAGAAACTAGATATTTAATAGTATTACATTCATAATTACGAGTTGTTTTGATTGGATGCAATTCTCTATTCAATGCTCGAAGTAATGACGATGGAACGATTTTAGAATATTTATAAAACTCTCCTATAATTTCAATTGGTAAAAAATGACTTAAGTTAGTTTTTTGGGGATTAAGCTGAAATTTATATTCACCAACAACTTTTACTATAGTAAAGTAATCATAATTAGGTATATTTTTTATAACAATTAAGTCATTTTTTTTAATACCAATTAACATCATTTTACAACTATCCCAAATATACCATTCTTCACCAACCAAATTTTTTCTATCTTTAGCATTAAGATAATGCAAATTTATTCTTTCATTATAACCGCATTCTTGTCCAAGCAATTGATTGGTTTTAAGTTGTTTTGATAAATAATTTTTATTGGTTTTGCTAACATTCCAAATCCAACAATCTGATTTCATTATTATTCCAATTATTTAAATATTTTTAAACCAGTATATAGTATAATATGTTATGATATCAACTATATTTTAAATAAATACTTTAGAAAATTCAGACTGTTGATGTTAAAAAATAATAATTTAAATTGCTAGTTTTGCCATTAATAGACTATATAGAAAGAATTTTAATCATGGTGTATTTTTTGCATTTTGATTGAATCAGAATTATAGTCAGTACGTATGATAATTAGGAGTATATATTATGAATATGCTAAAAGTATTTTTAGGTAGTTGTATTATTGTTTCTTCTTTCATCAATGCGAATGCAGTAATTGCTAATGAAATTTCTACTGAAGAAGCAAAGTTATATTACCCTCTTTTATCAGATGCACCATTACGCAGGAGGGAAGTTGGTTTTGTCAATGGGGAAAATGGGAATATATCTCGTGGTGTAAGGGGCGTTCGTGGAGTCAGGGGTATTCGTGGAATCAGGGGTATTCGTGGAATCAGGGGTGTAAGGGGCATTCGTGGAATCAGGGGTGTAAGTGATGAAACAGTTACAACTATACGTGTGACACGTTTAGCTAGAAACTCTACGGCCAGTAAGGATAGAGCCAACAGCTAGGACTACAAAACACCGTAGTTACAATTATGTTATTT
>DAOUSR010000044.1 GCA_030627125.1 Thioploca sp. | reverse complement strand
ACTTTAATATTTATCAATACCTTTACTAAAATCCATAAAAATTAATATGTAGAGACAATCCTTTACCCTTAACTTAATGGCAATGACCTTACGGGTGCAGATTCAATAAAATGTCCTAAAACAAAAGTTGTAGTACCATATTGTTGAATCTTATCCCAAAATTGTTGCCAGCAGTCCCTTAGACTGCACTATTTTGTTTTTTAGTGTTCTATAGTATAAATTACTGGAATATTGTTATCATAGCAAAATAAATTTCACAATAAGATTGAAACTCTAAGTTATTGATTTATAAAGTAGTTGAGTTAAAATACAAAACATGTTAATATTCAATCATCTATTAATGATACATACCAAAATATATTTTCCAAAACATTTTAATAGACTATAATTAACAATAAATGCAAATCTTGAATTGAATCCCATACAAGGATATTACTATGTTAATCAATAAATTATACTTAACAATATTTTTACTTGGCTGTCTATCTTACGTCCAGGCGGAAGATGCTGTTCTAACCGTTAATAAAACTGGGGATGGCAATGGAACTATAACTAGCATCCCAACTGGTATTGATTGTGGAAACACTTGTATTTTTTCTTATGCTACCAATACCATAGTAACTTTAACTGCAACTCCTCAATTTTCTAGCTTCACTGGTTGGGGTGGAGATTGTACTGAAACAGAAGCAACTATAACCGTTGATACTGCAAAAACTTGTAGTGCAAATTTTGAATTATTTAGTAGTATCCAATTTTCCAAATCTAGTCAAACAGTTGATGAAAATTCCGGCCAAATAACTCTGACAATAACTCGAGCCGCTGGTTCTAATGGCACAGTATCAGTAACTTATGCTACAAAAGATGGAACTGCCATTGCTGGGAGTGATTATACTGCTGTCAATAATACCCTAACTTGGCAAGCTGGAGAAATGTCGGCTAAAACTATTCAAATTCCAGTATTTGCTGACGGAATTAAAGAAGAAACTGAAACTTTTACGGTTGAATTATCTAATATTTCTGCTGGTGCAGTATTAGGAAATACCGTATCCGCTAACATAACAATTACCGACCCACCGCCGAATCCAGCTGGAGTTCTACAATTTGCTACGACTAGTTATGTTGCTAGTGAAGGCAATGGCGTGGCTACTTTAAATGTTGGACGTTCCGAAGGAGGACGTGGTTCGATAGCGATAAAATATCAAACTATTGATAATGTTGCCAAAGCCGGGAGTGATTATATTAATACTCAAGGAATGCTTACTTGGAATGATGGTGATATGGTAACTAAAACTTTCACCATTCCGATTACTTCCGATGCCATCACTGAGACTGCTGAACCTTTGACAGTTAGATTATTTAATCCAATTGGTGGAGCTAGTTTAGGAAAAAATATGACTGCCGACTTGCATATTATAGATGATTTAGGCACTCCACTCACTGTAGAAGACCTGTTAGGCACACCGAATACTATTTTAATCCCGGGCGTAATTCAATTTTCCGCACCAGCTTACAAAGCGGCTAAAGATGTTGGTAATATCACGCTTAATGTTAATCGAAATTACAGTAAACAAGGCCAAGTGCAGGTTGATTATACTACACAAGATGGAACCGCTAGAGCTGATAATGATTACACTGCTATTGCTGGGACTTTAAGTTGGAATGATGGAGATATTAGTGCCAAAAAAATAACTATTCCCATTTTAGCAACCAGCCACAAGGACAAGATTTTTGCAGTTAATTTATCTAATCCTACTGGTGGGGCTAGTTTAGGGGCTTTTCCAACCGCAAATATCCAAGTTGTTGATAGTCTTGCCACTTCCACTACTGACGTTCCGGATGGAGGAATAATTCAATTTTCGGCTACCGAATATCAGCTAAGTGAAGATGACGGAAGCATTACTATTACTGTAACTCGTACTGGAGATAGCAAAGATGCAGTGGAAGTGTTTTATACTACAGAACATGGTACGGCTAATAATCAAGACTATGTTGCAGTTAAAAATTCTTTAAGTTGGGTTGCCAATGAAACCGAGCCAAAAACCTTTCAAATAAACATATATGACGATGGCTTGATTGAAGATAATGAGACTGTATCCCTAAAATTGGTTAATTTAACTGGCAAAGCCGAATTAGGCCCGAACTCAACTGCTAATTTGACGATCTTAGATAACGATGCCACCACAATACGACTTTCTTCTGACAGCTATCAAGTTAACGAGGCTGATAAACAGGTAACTATAACTGCCAGTCGTGAAGGCGGTAAAGTTGACCAAATTATGTTGAATTATGAAATAACGGATATAACCGCAACTGCTGGCGAGGATTATACCGCTACCAATGTTGCTATTCTGATTTGGGTCAATGGCGAAATTGGAACAAAAACTTTTACTATTCCTATACATGATGATAAAGAAATGGAAGGTAATGAAACCTTACGAGTGCGACTGATAGGAACTCAAGCTGATTCTATTTTGGGAACTCCGATTGAGGCTATTATCACTATTATCGATGACGATACTGGTACATGTGAATTGGGAGTTAATGTATCAATAGTTGATTGTGTGTTAGATAACAGTGGTAAGTTATTGCAAGATATAAAAGTAGTGTCCAGAGGAGCAGTTTTAGGTGGACAATTGGGAGGTAAAATTGAGTTGGCCAGTGAAAATACAGCTAATTTAGCTAGATTACAAGATGTTACTCTATTGCCCAATACTAATATTATTGGTACATCTTTTGGTGGCAAAATCCAAGGTAATATTACAGGTGATCAAGTAGCTCCAACGGTTATTAATAATGTTATAATAGCAGCCAATAGCATCTTATCTAATGTTATTATTGGTCGTTCAACCAACCTTGCACAGGATTTAATATTAAGCAATAATGTCTGGCTTAGTAGTATCCAATTGGAGCAAGGTGTTTTGTTTGAAGATAATAGTTCGATTCCATATATGGCTGATTTAAATAAGGCATTAGGCAAGATTTATACTCCCGATCTTGAACTGGATGCTATTGATTTAAATCATGATATTTTATTTAATGGCGAAAGAATATTGGATGCTATTAATGGTTTACATGTTTTTACCAGTTTAGGGGTAAAATTATGGCAAAATCCCGACACTGGTTATTTGACTGTTAATATAGATAACAAGTATTATAAAGTTTTACCAATCCAAGCTCGGCATATTTGGGGAAAGGTTGAGAATACCCAATTAACTTCGGTTGGAACTAATGTTAATCCAAGTGGACAAGTAACCTTTGTAACTCATACCGGCAGAGAAATAGTTGCAATACCAGTAATACATGAAGCCCAAGCCTTGCGAGACGGATTGCAGGAACTTGCATTATCTAATATGACTATGTTAGCCAATGGTAATATAAAAATTCCAGTTGGAAAAGATTATTATATGGCACGTCCTAACTTATTTGCTACTGATGCACCAACCAACATTCCACTGGGAGTCGGAGCAACTAATTCTCCCTGGTTAGAAAATTTAAATGATGCATTCTTAATATTTGAAACGATTGAAAATGTTGGTCAAGATATTACATTATTTGAGTCAGCTGATAAACTGCAACCTAAGTTGATTCGGCAACAACAATTTGTATATCCATCGGCAGCGGAAGAAAATGCTTTATATGCTTTAGCAGCAGAACGTGAAAATCCAGCTGATGATTGTCAAACTAAACTATATAATGATGGACGAGTATCTATGTGTATAGGAATTGGGCAAAATAAGCAAGTTTACAAAGGGGTGTTGGATTATTTAGTAAAATCTGGGAGCAAAATTTCGGATACGCTTGAAATTATTGAAGTTAACGATTTTAACAATGATGGTCTACAAGATTATGAACTTATTTATCCCAATGGAGATCGACAAATAATGTATCGTTGTTCTGGATGCGTTGAATGATATTAACTAGGAAATAATTATGATAAAAACGTTTGGAGAATTTATTGAAATCCAACCCAAACAGGGTGAGTATTTAACAATTGGTTTTTCACCCAGTTGTCGATCATTAAAAGAAAGATGGCAAAATAATGGTTTATCGGCTGACTTTATCGCTGAGTATTTTAGAGTATTTTTTATAGGTAAATTGGCTAATATTGATCCAGATGAAGAAGAAATTATCATCAGCAATGTTAAAGATTCAGTGAAGTATGTTGCCAACGAGTTGTTAGAAAATGCAATGAAATTTCAAAATGAGAGCTTGCCATTTACCGCTAAAATTGGGCTTTCATTGTATGATGATAAATTAGTGTTTTGCGTTACTAATTGTATTGATGAACAACAAGTAGAACCATTTCAAGAGTTTATTAAAAATTTATTAAATGAAGATCCTCAAGAACTATATTTTAAGACTATGAGGAGTAACGCTTTGGGAGATGATAATAACCGTTCTGGATTAGGATTGCTCAGTATGATATGCGATTATTCAGCTAAACTGAGTTGGAAATTTGAAGCTATCCAAACTCCTCCAGTGACAGTTGTTACTATCATGGTTTTACTAGAAATTCATTAAATTTCTACAAATTTGCGAGGGTTTAAAATGGAAATAAAAGCAGACAAATATAGCATTGTTTATGATCCAGATAATGCTATAGTACGTTGTAGTGGCGCATTGTTATTGAATGGTTCCAAAGAATACGAGCCTATATTGCAACTGTTAAATTCTGCGGCTAGGCAACAAAGTGATTTACTAGTTGATTTTTGTGATTTAAAGTTTTTAAATAGTTCTGGTATTAATATGATGACTAGGTTTATTATCAATGTATTAGATGTAGAAGCACTGGAAGTCAATCTAAAAATAAAAGGTCAGAAAAAAATTGCTTGGCAAGGAAAACTATTAAAAAATTTACAACGTCTAGCACCAGGATTAAATACTCAATTGGATTAGATTTAATGTAGAGACAGTCGGTCTCTACTAATTTTTCACATAGATAAATTTACGGTTTATAACACATGGTTAATAACATTCCAAATATCCAGCTTATAACTAAAATAAAATATTTACATAATCAAATAGATTCATTAGTGCAGGAAAAAGATCAACTAGAAAATTCATTAAAATCTATTATAGATGGAGCTGCTAAACAGTTATTAGTTGAAATTTGTAGTTCAAAAGATGAAGTTTCAAAAGCAGAATTGTTGATAAAGATAAATCATTTACAAAAACGAGAAAAAAAATTATTACAAGAAAAAAAACATTTAGAAATTTCACTAGATTTGGTTGCTGAACATGGGGATGTTTTTGAAGAGCAATTAGTTGAATTACATGATAATTTAGAAAATGAAGTTATCAAACGTACTCAAGAATTAAAAGAAAAAAACCAACAGTTACAACAAGAAATACATGAAAGAAAAAGAGTAGCAAACGCATTATCAGAAAGTGAAAATTTTAATCGTACTTTAATTCGAGAATCATTAATTGGTTTAGTATTAAGTCATATTGACGGCAGTTTAGTAGAGATAAATCCAGCTTTTGCAAATATAATTGGTTACTCAGTTGAAGAAACTTTACAATTAAATCTATTAGATATAACTCCAAAAAAGTATAAAATTATTGAAAGAGAACAATTAAGACAATTAAAAACTAATGGGCGTTATGGGCCTTATGAAAAAGAATATATTAGAAAAGATAAAAGCATAGTACCAGTTAGATTATCTGGCTTGATCATTCCTCATAATGGTAAATATTTTGTTTGGACTCATATTGTTGATATAACAGAGCAAAAAAAAGCAGAAAATACTTTAAGATTAGCAAAAGACTCTGCTGAACAAGCTAAAACCATTGCTGAAAAAATTAATCAGGCAAAAAGCACTTTCCTTGCCAACATGAGTCATGAACTGCGTACACCACTGAATGCCATTATTGGCTATAGTGAAATGTTGATGGAAGATGCAGAAGATTTGGAACAAGATGGCTTTATCCCAGATTTACATAAAATCCATGTAGCTGGTGAACATTTATTAGGGCTTATAAGTGATGTATTGGATATTACCAAGATTGAAGCTGGTAAAATGGATGTATTTTTTGAAACTTTTGATTTAACAGAAGTCATAAAAGAAATCGTTAATGATATTCAACCATTGGTAGAAAATAAGAAAAATATTCTAAAAGTGCTTTTGCCTGAAAAGTTAGGGGAAATGCATACTGATGTTACTAAATTACGCCAAATATTATTAAATTTGCTTAGTAATTCAGCCAAATTCACCGAACGAGGTACTATTCACCTTGAAATTGAACGTTATACCAAAGAGAATGTTAATTGGGTAGTTTTTTGTATAATTGATGATGGGATTGGTATTACTGATGAACAACAAGAAAAATTATTCCAACCATTTACTCAAGCTGATTCATCCACAACTCGTAGATTCGGAGGCACAGGTTTAGGTTTAGCCATTACTAAACAATTTGTTGAAATGTTAGGTGGCAATATTACGGTTGATAGTGAATTTGGAATTGGGAGTATTTTTACTTTAAATATACCATTACAAGCTAATGTTTTGCCAATTCCAGATAAAGTTGAACCGCCTAACAAATCATTGTTAAAAGGTGATGGAATAATTTTGGTCATTGATGATGAAGTTGCGGTACGTGATTTGTTAAAAAAAGAATTAAGTCAACTTGGTTATGCGGTTGCTACAGCTTCTAACGGTGAAGAAGGGCTTAGATTAGCCAAAAAATTACGACCTGATACTATTTTATTAGATATTAATATGCCAGGCATAAATGGTTGGCAAGTATTATCTCTGTTAAAAAGAAACTCATTACTATCTGATATTCCAGTCATTATTGTTTCCCTAGAAGCAGACAAACAAATCGGCCATGCTATGGGAGTGACGGATTATATTACTAAACCGATTCAACAAGCTAAATTAGCTAAGGTTTTGGAAAAGTATAAAATTCAAAATGATACCATTGGTCTTATTATGGTGGTTGATGATAATGATATAGTACGTGACACTACCGCAATAATTTTAGAACATAAAGGTTGGAGAGTATTTAAAGCCGAAAATGGTAAAATTGCTCTTGAACATTTGGATCATAAAAAACCAGCTTTAATATTGTTAGATTTAGATATGCCAGTAATGAATGGATTTGAATTTCTTGATAATTTACGCCAGAATGAAGTATGGAATTCTATTCCAGTTGTAGTTTTGACCGCTAAAGCTTTAACTGCTAAAGAGTATTCTCTTTTAAATGCTCGAGTCGAGAATATATTTAAGAAAGAAGCCTGTAGTAATGAAGAATTAATTATCTCAATTCATAATTTAATTACCGAATTTTCTATTCAGAAAGAAGAAGATGATTAATTGTTAGAGAAAATAATTTAAAATACGTGCTATTTGATACGAAAGAAACAAAATATATTATTAAGTCTATAACTGTTGCTGATCGTATTATCCTTATTCTAGCAGTAGTATTAATAATATGGTCATATATACATTATTGGGGCGGAAAAACCTTAGATTATGCCATAATTTTATCAGCTGAGCATGCTCCACAATCAGTAAATTTACACCAATCTCAACAAATAATAATTCAAGGTTCTAAAGGTGAAAGCAAGATAGAGGTGTTGAATGGGCAGATTCGTTTTATAGAATCACCATGCAAACAACAATATTGTGTTCATGCTGGTTGGCTGACTGAGAGTAAAAGTTTTATTACCTGTTTACCTAACCAAGTTAGTATTGAATTGCCTCATGCCAATAAATTTGATTCTATATCTTACTAAGAATTAGAACTCAATAAAATATGATACTTAAGACCTGACAGGTTTTGAAAACCTGTCAGGTCTGCCTGAGAGTTTCGGCAATTATTAAATCCTGATTCCTAAGCAACATATTTATGCACTTTGATGCAGCCCTCCGTGAAGGAGGGACTAGGGTCAATTAATTATAAATCTTGAGCGTGTTTAGATAAATAATCAGCAACGCCTGCTGTAGAACCTTGCATACCAGCTTCACCTTTATTCCAACCAGCTGGACACACTTCACCATGTGATTCATTAAATTGTAAAGCATCAATCATACGCAACATTTCATCAATATTACGTCCTAAACCTAAGTCATTAACAACTTGATGCCGGACTATACCTTGTTTATCAATTAAGAATGAACCGCGAAAAGCTACAGCACCATTAGGTGTTTCTACATCATAAGCTTTAGCTATAGCATGAGTTAAGTCTGCTACTAAGGTATATCCTACTTGGCCAATTCCGCCTTGCTCAACTGGAGTATTCCGCCATGCATTATGTGCATATTGTGAATCAACTGAAACTCCTATCACTTCAACATTACGCTCTTTAAAAGCGGCTAAACGTTTGTCAAAAGCAATTAATTCTGTTGGGCAAACAAAGGTAAAATCTAATGGATAGAAGAATACTACCGCATACTTATCCTTTACTGTGGCGGCAAAATTAAATGCCGCATCAATTTGGCCATTACCTAATACTGCTGCTGCAGTAAAATCTGGAGCAGAACGTCCTACTAATACACTCATTAAAATATCCTATTTGTTAAATATTAAATTCTGTTACCCAAAGGTCGTGCTTGTTACAAAAACTGGTTGCTGAAAATTTAGTAGCATGTCCAGCTGGCAATTCATAAGTTGAAACAGCTTTTTTATCTGCTGGGCTAAAAGTTGTAGCACCTAAAACAGTTCCATCTTCAGCAACTAAAGTATGTCTAACTATGTAATGTCCACTAGTCATAACATGATTAGTTGTGATAGAAACTGTATTACCTTCAACGGTAACCTCAGGCGCATGTCCTTTAGCCTTTCCATTCCATTTACCAGGATTTTTGGCAGTATAAATTATACCATTGAAACTTGTTGATTCAGATGCTATAGCTACTTGCCCTACAGCTACTCCTGATGCAACCATTAATGTAGTTTTAATAAAATTTCTTCTATTGTTCATATCAATTGATAATTAATTGTAGTAGTAATATACTTTAATGACATAAATCAATTTTTCAAGTAGGAGAGTCAATATTTTAGAAGTACTGAATATTAAATTTTGGTAATTACCTACCATGCCATATAAGTTAAGGGAATATATGTTGGAATTGTAGAGACAAGGTATGCCTTATCTCTACGCTATATAACACATTTATTTGTAGGGGTAATCCCTTGTGGTTACCCTAACCAATTTTCTTAACTTGAATGGCATTGAATTTATAGCATATCCCAGTTTAATATGATACATTAACACCAATTAACTATTTTATATAGAATTTAATTAAGAATTAAGCATTCATAATTAAGAATTGCTATCCATACTTTATCAAGTTAAACACCAAGTGTTTTATGCAATCTATCCAAAGCTTTTTCCAGATTTTCCATACTGGTTGCAAAGGAAATTCGTACATAACCTTCAGCTCCAAAGGCTGATCCAGGAACTAAAGCAACACCAGCTTTTTCGATTAATAACTCACTGAATTCTATATCATTTCTTATTCCCATCCGTTTCATTACTGCTTCCATACTAGGAAAGATATAAAACGTACCATGTGAAGGTTTACATTTTACTCCATCAATTTTTAGCAAGGAATCCAAAACATAATCATGGCGTTGTTTAAAAGTTGTAACCATATCTTTAACGAAAGTTTGATCACCAGTTAAAGCAGCTAGAGACGCATGTTGAGAAATTGAAGTTGGATTAGAAGTACTTTGGGATTGAATCGTCTTCATTTTTTGAATCAATTTCTCAGGCCCAGCGGCATAACCAATTCGCCAACCAGTCATCGAATAAGCTTTAGAAACTCCATTAAGTACCATTGTTTGATCGTACAAATCTGGACACATATTGAGAATATTTTTGAATGGAGTTCCCTCCCATAAAATATGTTCATACATGTCATCAGTCGCTATCACGATTTGCGGATTTTTTAGTAGTACCGCACCTAAAGCCGCTAATTCGTATGGGGTATAATGTACTCCAGTTGGATTGGATGGACTATTGATTACGAATAGTCGAGTTTTATCGGTTATAGCAGCTTCTAATTGGTCGGGAGTTATTTTAAAATTCTGCTCAATTCCAGCATTGACAATGACTGGTTTACCACCAGCTAACATAGTCATATCAGGATAAGAAACCCAATAAGGGGCCGGAATAATAACTTCATCACCTGGATTTAACAATGCTTGAGCCAAGTTATAGAAGCTTTGCTTGCCACCGCATGATACTAATATTTGCTTCAAACCATAGGTAAACTGATTATCTTCGGCAAATTTATTAATAATTGCTTGTTTTAATGTAACAATTCCATCAACAGGAGTGTATTTAGTAAACCCCTTATTGATAGCTTCTATGCCAGCATCTTTAATATGTTGTGGGGTATCAAAATCAGGTTCTCCAGCTCCCAAGCCGATTATGTCATGCCCAGCAGCACGCATTTCAGCAGCTCGAGCAGTTACGGCTAAAGTAGGAGAAGGCTTAATCGCTTGAACACGTTGAGCAATTTGTAAAGTCACGGTTAAAAATTCCTAAAAATTGTGGTAATTGAATTTTCGCTCTCAATCGAAAACGAAATGTAATTTTATTAATTATTAACTTATTTAAGTATTAAGTCAAACTAGAATGATATGGTGCAATTTATTAAACTCTTACTTGTGTATTGCAATTCTTAATTATGAATGCTTAATTCTTAATTAAATTTTATATAAATATCAAGTTCTTAACTTATTAAGAATAATATTTTTCTGGATTTGCCAATGTGTAAGTCCTATAATATATAAATATAACTTAAGCTAATAATTAGTAAAAAATGTGTCTTTTAATAGTAGGGCTAGGTAATCCTGGCATTCGTTATGTAAATACTCGGCATAATGCTGGTTTTTGGTTAGTAGAACAGATTGCTGGCCAAGAACAATTTCGGACGGAAACCAAATTTCATGGACAGGTATGTCGAGTCAAATTTCCTTCCACAGATTGTTGGTTACTTAAACCCAATACTTTTATGAATAATAGTGGGCAAGCTGTTATTGCTCTGGCAAATTATTATAAAATTCCAGTTGAGCAAATCTTAATAGTCCATGACGACTTAGATTTTCCACCCGGAACTATTCGTCTTAAAAAAGGTGGTAGTGATGGTAAACATAATGGCTTAAAAAGTATTATTTCTCATCTTGGTAGCAATAATTTTTTACGCCTACGTATCGGTATTGGTCATCCTGGGCGTAGTGGAAATGTAACCAATTATGTGCTTAATGGCCCAACTCAGAATGAGCAAATTGAAATAGCTGCCAAAATGGATGTTGCTTTAAAAATCATACCATTTATAGTTGAAGAAAAATTAGATAAAGCTATGCAACAATTACATAGCAATTCTTAATTATGAATGCTTAATTAAATTAGATATCAAGCTGTTAATTTGCATTGAAATAATACATTCAAATGATAAATACTATATAATCTTTCATATCTTTCGTAAGAGTCCAAAATTTTCTTTGAAAAACTTAAAAATGAATAATAAACAATATCCTATCTCAGGCATAAAAATTGGTACCGCCTGTGCTGGATTAAAATCAACAACTGACGATTTAACCATATTTGAATTATCACCGCAAAGTACTTGTGTCGGTGTATTTACTCAAAATGCTTTCTGTGCAGCTCCTGTTACTATTGCCAAACAACATTTAGCAGCTACTAATCCACGTTTTTTGCTGATTAACTCTGGCAATGCCAATGCTGGATGTGGAGAAAAAGGTTTGCAAGATGCGATAACTTGTTGTGAAACAGTAGCACAATCAGCAGGTTGTAATACTAACGAGATATTACCATTTTCTACTGGTGTTATAGGCCAACCTTTACCAACTGATAAAATTTGTACTGCAATACCTATAGCATTAAAAAATTTGGCAGAAAATAATTGGAAAGTAGCTGCAAATGCCATTAAAACTACTGATACAGTTGATAAAATAGTATCGATTCAAACTTCTATTGGCAATAAAATAGTAACAGTGACTGGAGTTGCTAAAGGTGCTGGTATGATTAGGCCGAATATGGCAACTATGCTGGCTTTTATAGCCACTGATGCTAACATACCAACCGATATATTACAAAATTGCCTTAATCAAGCAGTTGAACAAAGTTTTAATCGTATCACTATTGATGGCGATACTTCGACTAACGATGCCTGTATGTTGATTGCTACTGGATGTGGTGAACAAACTATTGATAATATTGAACATATATATTATGAGCAGTTTTGCCAAGTGCTTACCGATGTTTGCACTCAATTAGCATTAGCAATTGTACGTGATGGAGAAGGAGCTACCAAGTTTATCACCATATCTGTGGAACAAGGTAATTCTTCGCAAGAGTGTTTGGAAGTAGCTTATACCATCGCTCATTCACCTTTGGTTAAAACTGCTTTTTTTGCTAGTGATGCTAATTGGGGTCGGATTCTAGCAGCAGTTGGGAGAGCGGAAATCATTGATTTAGATATTAATGCCATACAAATTTATTTGAATGAGGTTTGTATAGTTGAAAATGGTGGTTTAGCAGATATTTACACTGAAGAACAGGGCAGTAAAGTGATGGCAGAAACAGATATTTTAGTACGGGTTTTATTAGGGCGTGGAGATAAGCAGGAACGAGTATTTACCTGTGATCTGTCTTATGACTATGTGCGTATTAATGCGGAATATCGTACCTAAATTAAGAATTGCTATAACAAAGATGTTGAGAATACATACTTCATTTAAAGAACAGTTATTATATATTATGCGTATATTTATCTTATTGAATTGTTTGATATTATTTGCTCCAGTCCATGCAATTTTAACTATTGATATAACCGGTGGTAGTGAACATGGTGGCCAACCAATTGCAATTGTACCTTTTGCTCAAGAAATACCAGCCTTATCTCAAGATATAGCTGAAATCATTTCCGATAATTTATATAGGAGTGGGCGTTTTGCAATAATGCCAATAAATTTGTTACCAGAAATTCCTACTGAGAAAGTTAATTTTCAAAATTGGCAAAATAATGGTATACCACATTTAGTGGTTGGAAAGATTGATAAGAGTTTTAATGGCTATACGGTGGAATTTGAATTAATTGATGTATCGCTACGTACTAAAATTATAGGCTTCCGTTATCAAGCCACTAAACAAACTCTACGTCAAGTTGCCCATCAAATTAGTGATAAAATTTATGAAGCTTTGACCGGAGAACGGAGTGTTTTTAATACCAAGATTGTTTATGTAATAGCTAAAAATAAGCGATACCAATTATATATTGCTGATGCTGATGGAAATAATCACCAATTAATGTTGAATTCAAGCGAACCAATTTTATCACCCAGTTGGTCACCAGATGGAAAGAATTTAGCTTATGTAACTTATAGTAGAGTAAAAAAATCTAAGCGTATGAGCGTTTATATTCAAGAAGTTAGTACTGGTCGTCGTACTCGCATTTCAGCTTATAAAGGAATTAATGCCGCTCCAGCTTGGTCACCAGATGGAAGTCGTTTGGCTTTAACCTTATCTAAAGATGGTAATCCAGAAATTTACATCTTAAATTTGCAGAATAAAGATTTGACCCGTTTAACCAATAACCATGTGATCGATACTGAACCAGAATGGTATCCTACTGGCGACTATTTGGTATTTACTTCAGGTCGTAGTGGTACACCACAAATTTATCGTATGTCTACTACTGGTAATGATGTCAGACGCTTGACATTTACTGGTACTTATAATGCTCGTCCACGTTTTTCTCCAGATGGTAAAAAGTTAGCTTTATTGCATAGTGGTGGTAAAGGCTATCGGATTGCGGTATTAAATTTAGCTACTGGCAAATTAAATATTCTTACCAAAACCAACTTAGATGAATCTCCCAGTTTTGCCCCTAATGGTAGTATGATTATTTATGCAACCACATCTGAATTAATAGCAACTTCTATAGATGGTAGAGTCCAACAACGATTAGCAGTAAATATGGGGAAGGGTATTAGAGAACCAGCTTGGTCGCCATTTTTAGAGTAATATTTCTTTGAACAGGGATTCAAATTTTAGTTTGAGAGCAAGATGATCCTGAAAATATATTAATCGTTCCCAAAATTTTATTGGGAACGCACTGTTCAAAAATTCAAGCCAATTAAAATATGAGGTTAATTATCAATCTAATATTTTAGTAGAGACCAATAACCTTAAATCTCCATCAATTCATTCTCTTTCTCAGCTAAGATTTTATCGATATTAGCAATATTTTCATTAGTTAATTTCTGAATATTTTCCTCAGCTTGATGTTCATCATCCTTAGAAATATCACCATCTTTCATTAATGTTTTCAGATCATGATTAGCATCTCGGCGGATATTACGCACTGCAACTTTAGCATTTTCAGATTCGTGACGCACTACTTTTACCAAATCACGTCGTCGCTCCTCAGTCATCGGTGGTAATGGCACTCGCAAAGTTGTGCCAACATTAGTAGGGTTCAATCCCAAATCAGAATTACGAATACTTTTCTCCACTGCACTCATCAAAGGTTTTTCAAATGGTACAACCCCCAAAGTGCGTGGGTCTAATACATTGATATTAGCGACTTGATTAATTGGCACTTCAGAACCGTAGTAAGGAACCATAATATGTTCAAGTAAGCTAGTATGAGCTCGTCCAGTACGAATTTTTACGTATTCATGTTTCAGGGTGGTGACGCTTTTTTGCATTCGTTCTTTAGCATCAGAATTAACCATATCAATCATTTCATTCATTATCATTCTCCGTATGAATTAATGTACCAATATCCTGACCAGTAATGACATCAACCAATGCATTCGGTCGCTCCATATCTAGCACTCGCAGTGGTAAATTATTATCCCGACTTATCACAATAGCAGTAGTATCCATTACCCCTAAACCTAATTCAACCACCTTGTTATAACTCAGTCTAGTAAAACGTTTAGCCGTTGGGTTAAGCATCGGATCGGAATCATACACACCGTCAACCTTAGTGGCTTTAATCATTAAATCGGCACCAATTTCGACGGCACGCAAACTAGCAGCAGAATCAGTGGTAAAAAATGGATTGCCAGTACCAGCTACAAAAATAACTACTCGGCCAGCTTCCAAATGACGAATCGCATCTCGCTGATTATAACGTTCGCAAACAGTATCAATTTGCAAAGCTGACATAACTCGAGCTTCCACCGCCAGTTTTTGTAACGCATCTTGCACAGCCAAACCATTCATTACCGTTGCCAACATACCAATCTGATCGGCTGAAACTCTAGCAACACCACCAGCAGTCAAATTCATGCCCCGAAAAATATTTCCCCCACCAATGACTAGACCTAGTTGCACACCAAGCTGAACCACTGCCCGTATCTTATGTGCCAAACTGGTTAGACCTTGTGAGTCAATCCCAAATTGAGCTTCACCTAACAAGGCTTCACCGCTCAATTTTAACAATATACGCTGATAAACTGGGGAAATGTTAGACATGTTTAATGAGCTTATTTTTGTACTTGTTGCATTACTTCATCAACGAAATTATCAGTTTTCTTTTCAATTCCTTCGCCAACTTCAAACCGTTCAAAACTGGTTACTTTAGCCCCAGCTTCGGCCAACAGTTTTTCTATGGTTTTATCAGTATCTTTGACAAACGGTTGTCCAAGCAAACTAACTTCCCGTAAGAATTTATTTAACCGTCCCCCAACCATCTTTTCCACAATCTCAGCAGGCTTACCGGAATCAACGGCTTGAGCAGTAAAAATATCTTTCTCTTTAGCAACAATATCGGCTGGCACTTGGTCTGAGGAAACGCATAATGGTCGGCTGGCAGCAATGTGCATCGCAATATCTCTGGCCAAATCAGGCTTGCCGTTTTGTAAACTGGTCAATACTCCAATTTTGATCCCGTGCAAATAAGTCCCTACATTATTATCTGATTTGTTGACAATAACGAATCTACGCACGTTGATATTTTCCCCAATTTTAGCGATTAAATCTTGCCGAGATTTTTCCACGCTTTTTTCACTACCAGTTAAATTTGTTGCTAACAATGTTGCTAAATCGGTTGGTTTTTCAGCTAATATCGTAGCAGCAACTGCATTGCAAAAACCTTTAAAATCATCACCTTTAGATACAAAATCAGTTTCACTATTTATTTCAACCATAGCTACATTACTGTCATCTTGTTGGATAACAATTGCACCTTCAGCTGCAATCCGTCCAGCTTTTTTAGCTGCTTTAGCTTGGCCAGATTTACGCATTGCTTCAATAGCGGCTTCAATATCACCATTATTTTCGGTCAATGATTTTTTGCATTCCATCATACCAGCACCAGTACGTTCACGTAGCTCTTTAACCAATGCTGCGGAAATCTTCATATAACAACCTCATGTATTGATAGAGGAATTTCAAACCTCTAATAGTGGGTATTGCTTACCCGGTTAATATTTAAAATTCCAAGAATATTCTTGGAATTTGTTAGGAATTTAAGGATTTGCTACTTCGGCAACTGCTTCGGCAACTACTTCGTCTTTTACAGATTTTTCAGCTGGTTGTGCTTCTTCTTCCACAAAATCTTCTCCCATTACTTGCAAACTGGCTTGCTTACTATTAAGGATAGCATCAGCAATACCTTCCACGTATAACGTAATCGAACGAATAGCATCATCATTACCGGGAATAATGTAATCAATATTAGCTGGACTGTTATTAGAATCAACTACTCCAACGATTGGAATACCTAATTTAACTGCTTCTTTAACTGCATTTTTTTCATGCCCTACGTCAATGATAAACAGTGCATCTGGCAACCCATTCATATCTTTAATTCCGCCCAAACTCCGTTCCAATTTTTCTAGTTCACGAGTTATGGCTAGAGCTTCTTTCTTAATTACTCGATTTAACGTACCATCTTGAGTAACTAGTTCTAAATCTTTCAGGCGTTTGATAGATGCCTTAACGGTTTTGTAATTAGTCAACATACCACCTAACCACCGCTTATTTACATATGGCATTCCACATCGAAGTGCTGCATCTTTGATAATTGTTTGGGATGCACGTTTAGTACCTACAAACAAAACTTTACCTTTTTTAGCAGCTAATCTACCCAAAAAGTTGGCTGAATCATTGAACATTGGCAGACTATGTTCAAGGTTAATAATATGAATTTTGTTACGTACTCCAAAAAGATACGGAGCCATCTGTGGATTCCAATAACGAGCTTGATGCCCGAAATGTACTCCAGCTTCTAACATTTGACGCATGGTTATGTTTGTCATTAAATTTCCTATTGGGTTAGACCTCCACACACCCCATAAACTGACTCGATTAGAGCACCCAATTTATGTGACGGCGTGTGTGTGATATGATATTAAAACTGATACATTCTACCTTAAAATTGAAAAAATTGATATTAAAAAATGGCAATATTTATAAAAACCAAGGAAGAAATTGAAAAAATGCGAATTGCTGGGCAATTAGCAAGGGAAATTTTGGATATGATAACTCCTTATGTAAAAGCTGGCATTTCCACTAATGAACTAGATGAAATATGTCACGATTATACCGTTAAAGTGCAAAAAGCAATACCTGCTCCTTTAGGCTATAAGGGTTTTCCCAAATCTATTTGTACCTCAGTCAATCATCAAGTTTGTCATGGAATTCCTAGTGAGAGAAAATTAAAAGATGGTGATATTGTCAACCTTGATATTACTACTATTAAAGATGACTATCATGGTGATACCAGTCGTATGTTTATGGTTGGTGAACCAAGCATTAAGGCTAAACGGTTAGTAAAAATTGCTTATGAGTGTTTATGGATTGGAATTCGTACAGTTCGACCGGGAGCATATTTAAATAAAGATATAGGTTCTGCGATTCAACGTTATGCGGAATCAAAAAATTGTTCTGTAGTACAAGAGTATTGTGGGCATGGAATCGGGCGTTCTTTCCATGAGGAACCACAGGTTTTGCATTATTTCAGTCCTCAGGCGGAAGATATATTGTTACAACCCGGCATGACTTTTACCATTGAACCGATGATTAATACCGGAAAACGAGATATTAAGGTATTGCCTGATAAATGGACTGTGGTTACTAAAGATCATAGTTTATCGGCTCAATGGGAGCATACTATTTTGGTTACTGAAACTGGATATGAAGTATTGACATTATCTGATAATGAAGAAGGGCAAAGGATTGCCTCTCCGTAATATGGTGATTTGTAGGGGTAATCTGTGGTTACCCTAAACCAATGGTTCAGACAGTTTT
>DAOUSR010000162.1 GCA_030627125.1 Thioploca sp. | reverse complement strand
TTTCAACTCCATAAATAACATAATTGTAACTACGATGTTTTGTAGCCTTAATTATTGGCTCTACTCCTTATTGGCAGTAAGAGTTTCTAATTAAACGTGTCGCACCTTTCGTGATTATCCCGAACACCTATGATTATCAATGTATAGTATTTCTCGATTGAATGAGTTATATCAATACAAATTAACAACTTGATATTCATATCGAATTTCATTAAAATTAAGAATTGCTATACAATAGTTCTGACAGTTTTTAAAAGATAGACTTAAGTGAAAATTAACTCATTGAAATTTAAGCTTTTTATAATAAAAAATACTTTAATAACAGTTGGTTACAAGCACTGTCCGAACCATTATTATCTAATATAATAAAAAATTTGACGAATACAAAAAAATTAACTACATTGTAAGTATAATTAATTAAATTTTATATCAGGAGTAAGAACTAATGATAGTTAAAACCAGAAATCCAAAAGTGCATATTCCAGGTACGGATGATTCTACTCGTAATCCCTTGAGAGAAGAAAATTCTCGATTAAAAACAGATATTTCAAGGCTAAAAATTGAAAAATCTCAGTTACGAGAAGAAAATTCAACCTTAAGAACCGAAAATTCTCAATTACAAAACACAAATTTACAATTAAAAGAAGAGTTACAGTTTATTAAAATTGACTTACAAGACACTCAAGAGCAATCTGAATTAATGGAACTTGAGCTTGCAAAAAATAATGCCTTGTACCATTTATTGGAAGAAGAACATTTAAGAGATATTAGTACTTATTAAAAATGCAGTATTTTATAAATGAATGATTAAGAGTTGCAAATCGCTATGTTATCAAGCTGGTCACCAAGGAATACCAATACAGGTAATAGTGGTATTCCTTATTAAATTATAAGCTTTCTTGGTAAATAACTTGTTGATAAATTGTAATCTAGCTTACCCAGTTCAAACCAGAAAAAAATCCTAACCTATCGCTGGTAAGGTAAAATAAAAAGTACTTCCACGACCAGCTTGACTTTTTAAACCTACTGTTCCTCCACTTTTTTCTATAATCAACCGCACGATAGACAGTTTTAAACCATATCCCTTACCAAGAGTTGTTTCTATTTTTACAATATCACTCATGGGAGTAAATAGTTGTTTTTGTTGTGCTTCTGTAAAACCACGCCCATTATCACGCACCCAAAACTTGACTTGTTCGCCATCATAGTCAGAACCTAACTCTATTTTGGGTGGCTTGCCTCCATAGCGTAAAGCATTAGTTATGTATATTTCCCAAATTGTTTCAATCCAAGGCGAATATCCCCACACAATTGGCCATGATGCCGGAGCTATTACTGTACCCTTATATTCATTAATTAAATTAGTTAGCTTATACCGAACTCCGGCAACAATAGGCACCATATCTGGAGCTTCCACCACAACTTCTTGCGTGCGTATATTTATCAATAACACCATGTCGTCCACAACATCAACCATTTCACGCCTAGACTGCTCAATCTCCTGTAAAAAATTTAATGATTCTGTATTAGCCAACTCTGTTTTTAGAACACCGGTAAACCCAGCTTGCCTGACTAAGGGCTTTTTCAAATCATTCACTACTATTTGAGCAAAAGCATTCAATTCCATATTTTGAATTTGTAGCTCTTTATTTTTCTGTCCAATGGCCAATTTTTGTTGCTCAAGGATTACTTGTAAATTTCTTAACCCTAGTTGAGCACTAATACGAGCCAATACTTCTTTATATTGAATTGGTTTAGTAATGTAATCCACTGCTCCAACTTCAAAACCTTTTACTTTATCTTCAGTATCGGTCAATGAAGTCATAAAAACTACTGGTATATCACTAGTTTCTCGATCATTTTTTAGCCTTCGACAAGTTTCAAAACCATCTAATTTTGGCATCCTAACATCCATTAAAATTAAATCCGGTTTTAAATTATTAGCCTGCACTAGAGCTTCTTTGCCATCTCTAGCAACCAGTACATTATATTGATCTCGTAAATAACTAATTAATATATTTAAATTAACTGGTTCGTCTTCTACAATTAGTAATGTGTTTTGTTTAGAGTTGTTCATAATAGTTATTATTGTGAAGGATTTGTTCATACTTCAATTAGTTTATCATTACAACATAAATTTAGATATTAAATTATAGTTTGTAAAGACTTGCATATTATTATGAACATTATCCTTTTGAAATTCACTTTACTTAAATGTTAGATTAATTTTACCTAAGTTGGATTATTTTAACATTTCACCAAAAAATACTACATAATGTATTAATCATAGACTATGCAGAGATCATTAACCCCAAAATTTTTGCATTCGTTGTTTTAAAGAAATTAATTTCTCCTTAAACATTGATATTTTACCTTGTACTTCTGGAATTTCTTCAGATGGAGTCTCAATAAACTGTTGACTGGCTAATAAAGAAGGTTGTTCACAGAATTGGGCATGACGTTTCAGAGCAGCATTAATACTAAATTCCAGTACATTATTTTCTACTGGTTTAGGTAAATAACGGAAAATTTGCCCTTCATTAATTAAACGTACTACTAAATGTGCGTCGGCTTGAGTAGTTAAAATTACCACTACGGTTAATGGATAAGTTTCTTTTAATACATGGATTAAAGTAGTCATATCTTCACCTTGCACATTAGTTTCAGTGATTAGCACTGCAATATTTTGTTGGCTTAGAATGTCTAACGCTTCTGACATTTTACTAGCACAAAACACACTATGTTTATCACCAAATAAACGATGAATTATCGCACAAGTGTCAAAATTATCATCAATCAACAATATACCTGACTTTTGGAGGATAAAATCATCAGAAATATTAACTCCATCCTGTTTTTCATAGATATTTGCAGCAGCTGCAATAGTATTCTTTAAACGCTCATTATTCCACGGTTTTTCTATAAAACGGAATATCTCTCCAGTATTGACAGATTCTACCACAGCATTAAGATCAGCATAACCAGTAAGCAAAATTCGCACCGTTTGAGGCGAGATTTCTTTTACCTGTTTTAACAATTCTACCCCTTGCATTTCAGGCATTCGCTGGTCACTGACGATTATCTGAATTGAATGACTATTAATAATTTCAAGAGCATTAGGGCCACTTATCGCTGTGAAAACCGTATATTGCTTCTTAAACATGGCCTTCAAGGGAATGAGAATTTGCTTCTCGTCATCTACAAATAATAGATTTAATTTCATAGTTATTTATTCAAAAGGTAAATAAACGGTAAAAGTCGTACCTTGTCCAACTTTTGACGCAACTCTCAGTTCGCCTTTATGTTCCTTAATAATCTTATTAGTAATAGCAAGCCCTAATCCGGTTCCCTTGCCACTTCTTTTAGTAGTAAAAAAAGGCTCAAAAATCCGTTCCATATTTTCAGCAGGAATTCCTTTACCCTCATCTTTAATTGCCACTTCAACATGTTGCCCATGTTTTGAAGTTGTTATTTCAATTACCCCACTGTCTTTATCAGCGAGAATAGCATGGATAGCATTTACTAACAAATTTAAAAATACTTGGTTAATTTGGGCCGGTGCACACATGATATGTGGTATATCTCCATAATGTTTGACAATTTTAATTTTGTCGTCCAGCATGTGATTAATCATGTTAAGAGCTCCATCTAAGCCTTTATTTACGTCATGTTCAGCAGCTTCAGCTCTATCTAACCTGCTAAAATCTTTTAGATTTTTAACCAAGGTAGAAATATTATCAATTCCACTAATCCCATTATCTAATAATAATTGAGCTTCTTCGAGGGTTTCATCTTTTTCCAAGGTCTTACTCATATCTTGAGCAACTTTTAATTGTTCTGGAGTAACATTATCTTGTTTGCACAGTTCTTCGTAAGTTTGCAGGACTTCAGCAATTTCTTCAATATGACTTTTAGTCAGCTCAACACTACTCTTTACATAAGCCAATGGAGTATTAATTTCATGGACAATCCCTGCTACCATCTGTCCAATAGAAGCCATTTTCTCCGATTGTACCAAATGAGCCTCTGATTCTTCTAAGGCAAAAGTTCGTTCTGCTACTAAACGTTCAATCCGAGCAGTACGCCCCATCAACACTAATAGATAAGAAACCAAAAATAACGTAAAAACTAAACCACCTATCAACACTACCCAAGCACTTTTAGCAATAGTAAATTCATCAGTCGGAATTAATTTTACTGACCAATTTTGGCCTACAATGTTTAAATCTGTAATAAAGTTACGTGGTGGTTCTTGCAGTGATATGGAGAGCCAATAATATACTGTTTGTAAAATACTAGAATCAATAGTATCATCTTGTTTTATCTCTATATCCGTATTAAAATCCGTTTTACTATCAGTAATTTCCAAACTGAAATTTTTAGCAGTTAGACTCTCAAGTGATTGTTTTATAATCTTATTTAAATCAATAGTTACAAATATGAAACCACGTAAATTAGCCCGCCGAGCAGCTAACTTATTTGGCAAGCCAGAATGATAAACTGGTTGAAAAATACCAATGTGCATAAGTTTTTTAGCATCATATGGAAAAGCTTTAGTAGCAACTGGAACTCCCTTATCACGCCCTTGTTCCATAGTTTGCAACCAATCTGCCTGACTACCCATATCTAACCCTATCATTTCTTGTAAACTATCTGCTGGTTCTTCATAAGTTAATGGAAAATAACGTTCACGTTGAGAAATCGTAACCATTTCTCCATTGTTTGCAAATTCAGTCATAGTAAAATCTTCTAACTGCTTTTGGATAGTACTCATAAACATGCTATGTTCGTTATTTAACACTTGCGGTATCCAACCTACTGTATTAATTCCATGTCGACTTTGCCGCATTTTTTCAGCATATTGCTTAAATCCTTGTTGCCTAATCAAATTTGAAGCACCAATATAAGCACCCATAGAATGAATTGATTCCAGCATTAAATCAAAACTACGTTGCAAACTAGCCATTTGACTATGGATTAATCGTTCAGTTTCATTTTCTATCCGATGTTTTTCAAACGTATGAGTTATTTTAAATGCACTAATAGTCAATCCGGAACATAAACCAAAAATAACTATTGCGAGTCCATAACGTAACCATAGGTTTTTTGAAGATGTATTTGAAGTTTTTATGCTCATATTTATTAATTTTAAATTAAGATTCTGAAATGTAAAAGAAAATTTTATTATACTAAATAATAACTATAAATTGCAAATTGCAGGCAAATATTTAGGATAAATTCGGTCTTTTTAATTCATAATTTTAAAAAATTTTACCATATTTATCATTTTGCCATTCAGTTAAAGCTGTCTTTATATCTTTTCTAACTTTAGCTCGTTTGCTAGATTTAGGTTGGATATGCACCTTACCTTTACGCAAAATAGGCATTCTAGCTATAGAATTGCGGATTGTAACCATAATAAATTCTCCTTAACCTTTGACACAGACTACTTGTTTTAAAGTATGCACTGCTTCCACTAAATCACTTTGATTTTCCATAACATCATCAATAGATTTATAAGCCCCCGGAATTTCATCTATCACACCTTTATCTTTGCGACATTCAACTCCTTGGGTTTGATCTTCCATATCTCTATGGTTAAAATGTTTTTTAGCAGCAGTACGACTCATTAATCTACCTGCACCGTGCGAACAGGAACAGAAAGATTCTGGATTACCTTTGCCTCTAACAATATAAGATTTAGTTCCCATGCTACCGGGAATAATTCCTAATTCTCCTGCTCCAGCTCGAATTGCACCTTTACGGGTCAAAAATACCTGCTCTCCAAAATGCTCTTCCACAGCAACATAATTATGGTGACAATTGATAGTTTCCTTCGTAATTTCAAATGGTTTTAAAACCTTACGTAAAGCTTCTATAATCAAATTCATCATTTCTTTACGATTGAACAGAGCATATTCTTGAGCCCAATTGACTGCTTCCACATAGTCAGTGAAATACTTCGTTCCTTCATTAAAATAGGCCAAATCACGGTGAGGTAATTGAGCAATATGTTGTTCCATATCTTTCTTAGCCAAACCGATAAAATAACGCCCCATAACATTGCCAATCCCACGACTGCCAGAATGTAGCATTACCCAAACAGCTTGATTTTCATCCAAGCAAATTTCGATAAAGTGATTACCACCACCTAAACTACCCAGTTGTTGCGTCCAAGTTCGATGGATGTTTTTCATCATCTTAATGATAGCTGGATGTTTAGGTAAAATTTGTTCTTCCAATACTTTATTAAGAACTATGATAGTTGAATTCTTAGCCTTAATTGACTTGTGCATATTGAATCCAACCGGTACCGCTTCTTCAATTGCTAGACGAACTTGCTTGAGATTATCAGGTAAGTCGGTAGATTTGATAGATAAACGGGTTGCATTCATTCCACAATTATGGACAAATACTCCAGCAGATAATGCAAAGTTTTCATATTCAGGCACTGTTAAACAGTAAACGTCTTCTTGTCGTTCGAGAAATTCGACAGATTTAACCTTATGATTATAGCCATGAACCCAACATGAATTTGGTTTCAAGTTCTCCTGAAATTTATAGTCTGGAAGTTTAGGCTGCACAGGCTGTCTTACAACCCTATAACCATCCTTATAAATACGACTGTAAAATGGCATAAGAGATGTTTTAGCTTTTAAATCTTTTGCCTCACACCACTTACCATCCCTTAACATAAATTTATGATCTGGCGTACATAATATTTCCATATCATTATCTAATACAACTTTCAGCAAAGAAGCATTTTTACGGGTCAATTTTGCAATTGCCTTAGCACTGGTTATTTTTTGCTCTTGGTCAATACTATATACCGAATGTTCACCACCTTTTTCTGTCAGTTCTTTAATTGTTACTTGTGTACCATCAAGCAATGGTATTTTAGTTTCGCCCACAAAACAGCCAATATCAACCCCAACCGCCGCCGGAATAATCGCTCCTTTGGTTGGAATAACCGAACCAATAGTCGCACCAATCCCCATATGCACATCAGGCATTGCCGCAATATGACTATGAATAAACGGCAATTTTGAGATATTAGCTAACTGTTCCAAAGCCTGAGATTCTACTTCCTTAGTATAAATCTTGACTGGAACTTTACCCTTGTTTAAAACCAATCCAATAGGCATAATAAATCCTCATTTTAAAGCAAAAAAAGCCTTGACCAACGATTGTCGGCCAAGGCTTTAGTTAAAAAACACGAGACGTGCTTTCCATTATGGAAGACAATCAATGCCTTCCATTTAGATAGAAAGGCTCTAGTTAAATTATTAGTTGTGATTCGTTAATAAATTTGTTCATAGTGTCTCGTGATTTAGTTAAAAGTTAAAGTGGAGATGAATTATACTCTTTAATAGAATTATGTCAAGCATTGGAATAGTTAGGATAATCATATTAGAATTTCTCGGTAATCATTGTAATGCCATGTAGATAAAATAAATTTACTTTTTGGGGTGGAAAGTTCCTCGTAATTAGCTGTATTGCCATATTTTTTTATTAAGATGCTTGTATTGCTTAGTGGGTTGGTATATTATGGTTTTTATCCAAATCGTTGTTCAATGTGCTTTCCTCTTAAATACTATTAGAGGTAGTATTAACGATTTGGATTTTTTTCAATTATTTATTTTAGTAACCCGAAAAATGGGAATACACCCGTATTATTTAATGTGA
>DAOUSR010000101.1 GCA_030627125.1 Thioploca sp. | reverse complement strand
TGATAGAGCTACGGAATAGAGGTGCTGGGTTCGCACCATTTAAGGTTGTGAATATATTTTAATAAAATGTTTTCATATATCTTAATAAAGGTTAATATTAATCGAACCTGGTATGATATTTAAAATTTACTGAATGTTTATTTCCATACATGAAAAAATATCTAATTTTATTCATAATAATTTTATCCGCTTGTAATGAACCACAAAATAACTTACGTTTCGGTTTATCAAAAGCTCCAATTAGTCTAGACCCTAGTTTTGCAACTGATGCAACCTCTAGTAGAATAAATCGATTATTATATCGACAACTAGTTGATTTTGACGCAAATCTCCTCCCAATACCAGATTTAGCTACTTGGCAACAATTAACCCCAACCCATTATCGTTTCAAACTTGGCACTGAAGGCCGTGAATTTCATAACGGTATGCAGCTAACCGCCAATGATGTCAAAGCCACCTATGATTTTATTTTAGATGCCAATAATGGTTCTCCGCATCGTGGTTCTCTGACTTTAATTGACCAAATTATAGTTCAAGATGACGATACAATTGATTTTATTATAAATAAAGCAGATATTTTATTTCCCGGTCGCTTAGTTGTAGGAATAATGCCAGCCAGCCTTATTAATCAACAACATGCTTTCAATAAATCACCAGTAGGAAGTGGAAAATTAAAACTAGTCAAATGGCCCCAGTCCGGACATTTATTTTTAGCTAGACAATCAGATGGACAAATTATTGAATTTTTGGAAGTAAAAGACCCATTAGTTCGAGCTTTGAAGTTAGTCCGAGGCGAGTTAGATATAGTCCAAAACAATCTATCACCCGAATTATTAACTTGGTTAGAGCAACGTTCGGAAATTAAAATAGCTAAACGCCAAGGTAGCAATTTTAGTTATTTTGCTTTTAACATGCAAGATTCTGTTACCAAACAATTTGCAGTACGAGAAGCGATTGCTTATGCGATTAATCGAGAAGAAATTATTCGTTATATATTAGGCAATGCGGCTCAACCAGCGAGTAGTTTTTTGCTGTCATCCAGTCATTGGGCCGGTCATCCGGGACTACCAAATTATCCATATGATCCAGCCAAAGCTAAGGCTTTATTGGAAGGGGTTAATCTGGAAAAGCCCTTGAAAATCAGCTATAAAACCTCTAATAATCCTGCTCGAATTCGTATCGCAACTGTTATTAAACAACAATTAGCCGCAGTTGGTATTGATATGGATTTGCGTACTTATGACTGGGGAACATTTTATGGGGATGTTAAAGCTGGCCGATTTCAAACCTACAGTCTGGCTTGGGTAGGTATTAAAATGCCAGATATTTTTCGGTATGTGTTTCATAGTAGTTCTACACCAGCAAATGGTGGGGCTAATCGTGGATTATTAAACAGCCCTATAATAGATCGCTTAATTGAACAAGCTGAACAAGCGTTAAGTTTTGACAGTGGAGCTATTTTGTATCGTGCTTTACAGAAAGAATTTTTTGCTGAATTACCCTATATTCCACTTTGGTATGAAGATCATGTATCAGCAACTCGCCAAAGGGTTAAGGGTTATGTTCTATCTGCGGATGGAAATTATGATAGTTTGATTTCGGCCCAAATAATTAATTAATTACTTTACAATTCCAATTTCTGCTTCTGGATGAGTATTTATGATTAATCTAGAGATTGTATCTACTCGTAGGAGTAATCCCTTGTGGTTACCCTAAACCACATAATAATTCGTAGGGGTAATCCCTTGTGGTTACCCTACCGTTTAAAAAAAGGGCAACCATAAAGGATTGCCCCTACGCTATAATTTGTAGGAGTAATCCCTTGTGGTTACCCTAATTTGATTTATTAAATTGGCTAATTATTTTACTTTTTATCTGGAAAACGTGGTTGCCATTGCCAATTTGGAGCTGCTTCTTTAGCTTGATTTAATATAGCCTGAATATCCTTATTATTTTTCAACTCTGTCACCTCCCACAAACGATCTAATAATTGAGTGGCTAGTTCTGCTTTATCAGAATTCAGAACTGGAGCTGCTTCATATAAGGCTTTTTTAACAAAGTCAAGAGTATTATCTTCTAACCATTCATAATCATTTAGCAACGAATATACGGAAGTCGCATTTAACTTTTTTTCCATCCAGTCAAAATCTAATAATAATAATTTCAATTCACTCAAACGGTTAGCATGATGCAAATGCATACATAAATATTCAAAGAAATATCCATCATTAGGCCCACTTAACCAACCATGTTGGCCACATAAACGCCGATAAGCTGCTAATAGGTGAGTATGCAATTTTTCTAATTCAGAAGAATCTAATAGTAAATAATCATGTTGAAAAGAATGTAATTTTAACGATTTTTTATTCAACTGCAATAAATTCTTGGCTGTTAATTCTTTAATAAAACTAATAGCATTTTCATCTGTAAGTTGATATAAGTAACGCCATAACAGCAAAACTACAAATTGAGGAATATTCGAATAATTAGGAAAAACTCCTAAGGCTAAATAGTAATCGGCTGACTCGCCAAAATTTTCCACATTAAGATGCAAGGCTTGCATTATAGATTGTGGGTATTTATCTGGAAATTCAAGCTCACTTTCACGTAGCTGTTTAACTAATTCGGCCCATTCTGAAGTTGGTTGATTACTAGCAACATTGGCAATTAATTTTAAAGCTAAAGGCAAATAATCACAAGCGTAAACTAAATCTTCTAAATACACCGGAACAGTTTTATTTTCTTGTTTAGAGTATTTAATAAAGAAATCAATCGATTGCTTTTCTGTAAATGGAGTTAAATTATGATTAGTTATATTACTAATGAAATACTGGACTATTTCTACCATGTTGTCGTCACTAGTAGTTACTAATATTTGGCTATGCTCTACTGTGAGATTAAATGCTAAAATATCTTGAGAATCACATACATCGTCTAGAATTATCAAACAAGCTCTAGTTTCACATAATTTAGTTAGATATTTAGTAGCTTCTTCTATATCAAAAATAGCTGGGATAGAGTTAGTGAATTTTTGAATTAGGGTCATCTGCTGGGCTAATATATCTGTTTCTGTACCTAAGTCAAGCCAAAATATTCCATCTGGAAAAACTAATCGAACATCATCATCATGAGCCAAATAAGTTGCCATCACCGATTTACCAGCACCACTAGGAGCAGATAGAATTATTGGTGGTTTTTGCCCATTAACTGGTTTAGCCACCAATTCTTGTTTTACCTTATTAAACACCACCAAATCTTTTATTATATCTGTTGGTAATTCAGCTACATTATATAAATCTGCTGGGTTTGTTTGTTTTTTCACTTCTCCCAATAAGCTTTTTCTGGTTTGCACTTCTTTTTCTAGAGTAGAAAGAATATTTTGTAACATTAACTTGCGCTTAACTACAATGTCAGTAGCTTGGTATTCTTGCATATCTTCTAGTATTTTATTTAATAATTCATAATGCTGTTTTATTGATTCCATATTTCCAGAAGCTGTTACAGCAGTTGGTTCTGCAATCGACACACCTTTCTTGTTCATTTGAGCAACAGTTCGCTCTAAATTTTCTGTAAGTTGAACTACACTAGCTATTTTATCAAATAATTCGTTAAACTTAACCAGAGATAAAATAACAGCAGTTTTTTTTTCATTATGATCAATCACATATTGTGGCTGTAGTGTTTGTCTGTCTAAAATCTTTTTTAAGTCCATAATTTTTGAAATCCAGGTTTTGGTGTGCAGGATATAGTTAGATAGAATGAGCTTGAACCTACCAATTCAATTATTCTATCTTATGTAAAATGTGAAAAAATTTGGTAATTTCTTCTCTATAATATCTGATAATTTATGGCATTCGCTTTGAACTCCAAATATTTAACTTACGGTAAACTGGTGATAAGGAATTCCATAAACTTTTAGCACCACCTTCATTCATCACGAAAGACCACATCTCATCACATTAGTGTACACCAAATATTTTACTTGTTCTTCTTAAATCTTTATTATTATCTATTATTTATGGCATATTACTATAACATTCATCCATTTGAGCCAATATATTACGATTTTATATTCTGACCAAATGATGCAAATTACAATTTTTCTCACTTTTCAGTAACTTTTTCAAACAAGCAAGCATTTTATTAATAATAATGATATTATTGTCATATGATTTACTATAAAATAACCTGTAAACTGAAATAGCTCTTAATTCACATATAAGTTACATAATATATGAATCAAAATGGTTTTACTCTGCTTGAAGCTATTGTAGCATTAGTGTTAATCGCCAGCACTGGTATAGCTTTGCTGAATTGGATTAGTGCTAATTTAACAACTTTACAACATGTTCAAGCTGCTCAACAACGCAATGATGCTACCCGCAATGCTGTGGCTTTTATAGAAACAGTAAATCCAATTGAACAACCGCAAGGTGAAGAAATAATTGGTGCATACAAAATAGCTTGGGAAGCTAAAGTAATAGAATTATTAGGTGATACAATTATGTATCAAGTTGGTCTGTATGATATGAATGTAGTTGTCTCTTCAGACGATATTTTGGTTGCAAAACTTACGGTAAGGCAAATTGGCTTCAAGCAATATTTTAAACACGAATACTAAACTAGCTCTTGGGTTTACTTTATTAGAAATGTTAGTAGTGCTAATGTTAGTGAGTTTTATTAGTGCTTTACTGCTAGAAGGATTTTCATACGTTCTGCACTTGCGTTCTAGTTTCTTGGCCCAATTTGAAGATTTACAACGCGGAGCCTTGCAGGAATATTGGTTTAGAAGTACTACTTCGGCAATTATAACTGATTATCATGATGGTAAACATATTTTTAAAGGTGATGAGCATAGTTTTAGTGGTTTAACTCTTGCAGCTTTAGATCAAAATATCGGAGTACCAACTTCATTTACTTGGAAAATGGAATATGCTGATGGAATTATGACATTACGTTATCAAAATAGTAAAAATGAAACTTGGAATGTATCATATTGGTTTAGCCAAGCAGGAAGTTTTCATTATATGGCAAAAGATGGTAAATGGCATACTAGTTGGCCACCTAAAGTTGGGTTAAAAATACCACAAATCCCTAGAGTAATTCAGCTTCAAGGTCAACGTAGAAATAAACCTCTTACTTGGATAGTTAAGTTATCTGAAAATGATGAGACTAAATAGGCTTTACCATAAATTCTAATTCTTAGTAATTTAGGAACTATGATATTAAAAATATGACTAAGCAAAACGGTTTTGTATTAGTTACCACCTTGTGGATATTGGCAACTTTAACCATTGCAGCAAGTTTTTTTGCCTTATGGACGCAAAGAGCGGTTGGTATCGTGCAAAATATGCAGACTGATACTCAAGGAGAAATTGATATGTATAGTACCCAATCCACTATAACCTATCTTTTGGTCACGCAAGGACGTAATGTTGGTGGTTTAATGGTTCCTCAAATAGAGACTGAAGAAAAAGGCGAGATTGCAATTGAAGAGATTGATGCTGATAGTATTTTGCCAGTTGGTGGGGAAATTGGATTAGATGATAGGCCCTATTTTGGTTATGGTAAAGCATTCTTTGCCTTACAGGATAAAAGAGGCTTGATTGGGATAAATTTTACATCTCGCAGTGTATTATCTCGTTTATTTGGGCTTTTAGGAGTCGAGCCTGAATTACATGGCCCTTTAATAGCTAAACTCCAAGATTATATTGATCCAGACGATCTACATCGCTTAAATGGTGCGGAAGATTCTCATTATGAAAAACGTAATTTACCTCCACCTCTTAATCATTACCTTACTACTTCAATGGAATGTAAAAATGTGCTTGATTGGGAACAACAAGAAGTTTTATGGAAAGATAATATTTTTGGCCAATTGACTAATACTATATTTGCAACCTATCCAAATTTTAATACTGCACCAGCATTAGTATTACAATCAGCTTATAATCTTAGTGCTAATGAAGCTAATCAGATTGTTAATACCAGAAGAAATCAACCTATTCTGTCAGTGCGACAGATCAATCAAATGACTGGTTCTTTGTTAGAAGTTGAGCCAGAAGAGTTGATGATCTTTCCTTCCTCGGATTTACGCTTAACCATTTGGCATGAAGGCAGTAAGCGTATGCGACAAGTACATATAAACATACCTGTTGGTTTAAATGACAAAAAACCTTGGCAAATTGATTACTCTTTAGATCTGCCATTATTACCTATTTATACTGAAACACCACCTATCCATGCACAAACGACTTTTTTCGACTCAGCGTTATTTCCAAAAATGTAATGAAGTTATCACACCTCTAACTAAAACCAGAGGCAGTTGCGAATGGATTATGTCACGTGGGCTTTGTTACTACAAAATATTTTCTTTAGCTGACATTCCAACTAATCGTCAAGCAAAAGCTTTGCAACTTAAAATTACCCAATGGTCTCCTTTTCAAGACTATGCTAGTTATCAAGTCTGGCGTGATGGGCAAGTACAAGTTTGGTTGTGGAATAAGCAACAAGAAAAATATTTAGAAACTGGACTAAAAAAAGTTACCGTCATTCCGGAAGATGTATTACATCCACGTCCGATAGATGATACTGTAAGATTAGTCAATTGTTTAGATGGGATTGAAGGCCAAATTTGGCAAGCTGGATTGTTGCAAGGTAGTCGTTGGTGGACAACAGTTCCTACGCAAAAAGAGTGGATAAATTTTCAAAGAATTCATGGTTTAGCAGTAAATTCCGAATTGCCAACAGTTGTACAAGATAAGTTATTACCACGCCCTTGGGGACGCACTAAAGCTAAATTTGATACTGGTATATTGCAAGAATCCACCTTGGTAATGTTTGGTATAGTAATTTTTTCCATGTTATTAACTTGGCAAATAGCTAATATTGTTAAAGATAAATACACAATCCAACAATTACAAGTTCAAGTGGATGAGTTAAGTGATAGCATTTCGCCTATTTTAATTGCACGTAATCAAGCAATTGCTGATAAACAGTTGGCAGAAAGGTTATTAATGTTAAACGCATATCCAGCCCAATTGGAATTAATGACAATAATTAATAATAAACTGTCTTCTAGAAAAAATACTCGTTTAATTAAATGGTTATATAAAATGGATAAGTTAGAGTTTGTTATAGAAACTAAAAAACTTGATCCAACTTTTTATGTTAAAATGTTCCAACCTTTGTTTAAGGAAGTGAAAGCAAAGATTGGACGTAAACCTAACTATGTGGAAATTAGTATGCGAGTTGATTGAGCTACATTTTTAAAATAATTTATAGAATAACCATACACAAGAACTTATCAATATGCTTAAATTTTTAACCCCGTTTATCATTGAATTACGCAACAATACTCGTCTAAGAATGGGAGTATGGTTAATTATTGCTTTATTACTTGGTTATTCCATTATGCTTTTGAATGACTATCGTTTGAAAACTCAACAAGAGTATAATAGTGTTGTCGAACAATTATCGCAGTTAAAAACTATTGCTAATCAATCACAATGGCTGGATCGTACCGCCGAAATTCAACAAGTACGTGAACAAATACAGGCTAAATTGTGGCAGGCTAATACTAAAGGTCTAGCTCAAGCCACATTCCAACAATGGTTACGCACTATTAGCAAACAGATAGATATAAAACGTTTGCAGGTTGATCCGGCTTTAGATGTACCAAAATATGTTGATGTGTGGCAAGTAACTGCAAAATTACGGGGCGATTTTACTAAACAAAATTTAACTTCTTTTTTACTTCAAATAGATACCAGTCCATCACTTGTTGTAACAGAAATGTTAGATGTTTATGAATCAAAAGAACAACTTAAATTAGTTATTATCGTAAAAGCCTATTTTCAAAAAGATTCTTCATTGGACGATAATGAGGTTTAAAATTGTTGGCTTTAAAAAATTTAACCTAGTATCATATGTGTATTTATGCTAACTAATATCCAAAAAATACTTTTACTAGTATCCTTAAATGTAGCTGCAACTCTGTCAGTATTTATGTATGATCAACCTATTGATATCGAACAAGAAGTTGCTGAAATTACTTGGGAAATACCTAAAATACCTCAGCCCAATATCAATAATAGCCAATTAACTTTATGGGGAGATAATTACGTCAATAAAAAATCTCGTACAACGAATAGTCGTAACACTAGTCGTGCTAGTCGTAACAAACGTAATAAAAATAAAGTGAACTTGGTGGCAATTATTCAACAAGGTAAACAAAGTTATGTATTATTTACTAATAAAAAAAAGGAAGTAAATAAATATAATATTGGCAAAGTGTTACCTGATGGCTCTAAGATATTGAAAATAAAAGATGATTCTATAGAAATTATGCGAAATGATAAAGTTGAACTGATGTATTTATATCCTCAAAAAAAATGAGAATTTCACTAGATATGCAAAATAATTTAAAACCAGCCATTTTAACTATTTTGCCGAATGCACGAGTATTTTTATTTGGTTCGAGAGTGGATGATACCAAAAAAGCGACTGTGAAATTGTCATTGTAAATAAAGAATCATTATTTTACAAGAAGATGCCAGATATTGACCGATGTAATTTATGCGAAAAATTAGAAATTATTGATAATGCAGATGATTTATATAATATCAGAAAATTACGAAACAACATACTGAATTATTATTGAAAATTATAGATAACGTAAAATATTTTATAACTAACTTTAGGCAAATTTGATTTTTACCAATGAAAAAAATCTATATTTTAATTATTTTTATCCTTAGCAGTTGTTCTACCCCTAAATCAACTATAGAACCTACCTTTCCTATACCTTTACGTAAACCAATTGCTGAAACTTCCAATACTGCAAAAAATATTTCATCTACCCCCGGTAATTATCCGGCATATAATACCCGTTTTCAAACATTACCATCCCCGCCAACTCGCCAAACTACTTCTGCTACTATTACTGATACTGAAATCCCAAAATTTAAAACTAATAAACCAATTAAAATAAATATTGAAGGGTTGCCTTTGCCCGCTTTTATTAATGAGGTATTTGGTAATTTATTAGGTTTATCATTTGAAATGGATAAAAAAATAAGCCGTAAGAAAGATTTGATAACATTACGAGTAAATGAGCCTCAAACACCAAAGGAACTTTATAGTTTAGTTATGCAAGTGCTTGCTAATTATAAAGTTGGAGCAGAGATAAAAGATAAATTTATCCAATTTTCACAACAGAATAAACAAGCAGCCAATACTCCTTCTTTGATTATTGAAGGTCTAGCTTTACCGGAAGTACCACCAAGTCATCGGCCGATTATTCATTTTGTTACGCTCAAAGTAGTTACTTCTAGTCAAATTAATGTTTGGTTACTAGAAGCTTTTAAAGGTCATGAATTAAGCACTAGATTAGATCCGCAACGTAATGCAATTATTTTGGTAGGTAGACCGCAAATAGTTAATCAGGCTATTAGAGCTATTGAAGTATTGGATCAGCCTTTAATGCGTTCGCAATATAGTTTACGGATTGAACCGGCAGTTTTATCTGCGGCAGTATTAGCAAAACATTTGATAGAAGTGTTAAATAGTCAAGGTTATGCTGCTTCTAATCGAGCTAAAAGCAGTGGAAGCATTATTATTTTAACTTTCGAGGAAACTAATTCAATCATTGTATTTGCTGGAGATACTGATGTTTTGGCTTATGTGCAAAAATGGGCTGAAAAACTTGATAAAATAAATAATAAAGTAAGTACATCTGAAAAAACTGGATTATTTTCTTATAGAGTAAAACATATTGCTGCTGGTTTATTAGTAAAAACAATTAATCAATTATTAGAACCTATAGTAGAAGAATTTCAAGATAGTCCTAAACCAAATAAATCGAATAAATCGTATAAATCGAAAAATTTAGCTAAAAAACAACGTAAAATTGTAGTAGATGAAAATAGTAACACTTTGTATTTTGTTGGTTATAATGCAGAATGGGGGCGTTTACTACCGATTATACGAGATATGGATTCACCTCCAAAACAAGTTTTAATTGAAGCTACTATTGCAGATATTGTGATTACTGAGCAAGATGAACAAGGAATAGAATGGGTGTTAAATAAAGCTAATCTTGGTGGTTTGGATGGAACGATTAGCAGTATGAAAGCAGCAGTTGGTGGTAGTGGTTTGATTTATACTCTTAGTAATGCCAGTCAAGTGCGTTCGATATTGAATGCTTTTGCTAGTAATAGTCGAGCTACAATTTTATCAACTCCTCGTTTGATGGTACGTAGTGGTAGCCAAGCTACTATTGAAGTGGGAAATGAAATACCTACTTTAACTAGTCAAGCAACTTCAGCAGATTTGCAGTCTGGTGGTAATAGTGCCATTTTGCAACAGATTCAGTATAGAAGTACTGGTACTTCGTTAACTATTAAGCCAACGGTATATGCAGGACGGCGAGTGGATTTAGAAATAACTCAAACGGTTAGTAATGCTCAACAAAATAGCACTAGTAATATTAATTCCCCAGAGATATTTAATCGTAGTATAAGTACTAGCTTAAGTTTACAAGATGGTCATTCAGTTTTGTTGGGAGGGTTGATTTCTAATTCTGCTAGTAAAGGTAATAGTGGTATTCCATTTCTTAAGGATTTGCCATTGATAGGTCAATTATTTCGAGTTAATAAAGCTTCTAATACTAGGACTGAATTGGTTATGATGATTGTGCCTTATGTGATTGATAACAATGAGGAGGCAACAGCCATTGCCGATGTATTGCAACGTAGGTTGAAATTATTACCTAGTGTATCTTTTAAAAATACGCCAATTGTTAGAAAAGGAACAATACCCACACCATAATTTATAGGGGTAATCTGTGGTTACCCCAGCTTGTAATTACCCACACCACGCCATGATTTAAAAATTATTACCATAAAGTGTCTATTTCAAAAATATACCATAAAAATAAATTTGCATTGTGTAAAAAAAGATGTAATAATTCGCATTAAGAGAGTTTGTTATTTATGTAACTGTGAATAGAAAATTAAGGATAACCAACATTTTGGAGTTCTGTTTATTTATAGCTTATTAAATAATATTAGTGTGTATTATCCTTTAGAAACACTTGGATATATACGCAAACCTTATATAACTTTACTAAGGAGTTTTGACTATGCGTTATAATAAAACACTTGGGGTTGCTATAGCGGCAATCCTGTCAGGTGGTATTGGACTGGCCAGTGCTGATGAATTGTATAATCTTGATTTTGCTGCTGGTGTGGCTGCTTATGGTGGTGGTGGTGATTTTGACCCATCTGCTACCTCAGTGGCATCTGAAAGTATTCCTGATG
>DAOUSR010000155.1 GCA_030627125.1 Thioploca sp. | reverse complement strand
GCAGGATGGTCTATTACAGTTGGCGGGATATGATTTTAATACTGAGTTGGATGTCAATATTTTGGGGCATATTTTTGAGCATTCGCTGAATGAATTGGAGGAGATGGCGGCTAAAATTGCTGGCGAAACAATTAGTAAAAATAGTAAGCGGAAGAAGGATGGAATTTTTTATACGCCGAAGTATATTACCCAGTATATTGTGGAAAATACCTTGGGTAAGTTGTGTCTTGAAAAAAAACAAGAGATTGATTTGGTTGATATTGAGTTTGATGATTCGTATCGGAAAAAAGATGGGTCGTTGTCGGTTAAGGGTAAGAGGTTGTTTAAGGCGTTGGAGGGTTATAAAAAATGGTTGTTGACGTTGAAGATTTTGGATCCGGCTTGTGGTTCGGGGGCGTTTTTGAATCAGGCGTTGAGTTTTTTGATAGCTGAACATTGGGAAGTTGATAATTTGATTGTGGATTTGACGGATTCGATGCCTAAGTTGCATGATACGGATAAGGTGATTTTGGAACGGAATATTTTTGGGGTGGATATTAATGAGGAGAGTGTTGAAATTGCTCAGTTATCGTTGTGGTTGCGGACTGCGAAGAAGGGACGGAAGTTATCTAAATTGAGTGGTAATATTAAGTGTGGGAATTCGTTGATTGATGATGTGAATGTGGCTGGGGATAAGGCTTTTGTTTGGGAGAAGGAGTTTCCTAAGATTATGCAAAAGGGAGGGTTTGATGTGGTTATTGGGAATCCGCCTTATGTAAATGCGAGAAAAATGTTACCAAAAGATAGAAAAAATATTTCAAATAAATATCCATTATTAACTGGTGCTTATGATTTATATTTACCGTTTTTGCTAGTAGGGTTTAATTTGCTAAATAAAAATGGACTGTATGGTTGGATTATACCAAATAAATTATTAAGTGCTGACTATGCAAAAAAATCTTATGAATATTTAAAATCAAACTCATTATATAAAATAGTAAATATTTCAAAATTACCAATTTTTGATAATGTTGGTGTTTATCCAATAATAACACTAGGAAATAAGAAAAATAAACAAGTTTGTATTGAGTATGAGATTGATAAAATTGATTATTTAAGTAATATTGATGAATTTGAGATAAAAGAAAATATTTTTAAAAGATACAAAACAATAAAAGAACATAATATTTTGATTAATTCTGGAACTACAGGATTTGAAGCACAAAAAATAAAACCATTGATTACTAGCAATGGAAGTGGTATCAAATTTATAGTAAGTGGAACCATAGATTCTTATTTATTATTAAATCAGGATATACCATACATGAAAAGTAAATATACAAATCCAAGTATTAAATACGATAAAAATATAATTGCAAAATCTAAATTTGATTTTTGGAATAAAAATAAGATAGTTATTGCAGGAATGACTAAAAAAATTGAAGCATATTACTCAGATACACCATTAGCATTAGGAGTTGGTGTATATGGAATATATGATTTTGGAAATTTTGATCCTAAATTTTTATTAGCTATATTAAATTCTAAATTTTTAACATATTATTTGAATATTGAATTCAAAGATAAACATCTTGCAGGTGGGTACTTGGCAATTAATAAATCTACAATAGAAGAATTACCACTAGTATACACAAAAGCTCAACAACCTTTCATCCAAAAAGCCGACCAAATGTTAGCTTTAAATAAACAATTACAAGATAAAAAAACCAAATTTATCAATCGTATAACTAGCAATTTAGCCCTAACTAAAACCACCAAAAAAATATCTACTTTCTATAACTTCGACTTCAAAACCTTCCTAGCCGAACTTAAAAAACAAAAGCTCAAACTCTCCCTAGTTCAACAAGACGAATGGGAAGCATACTTCACCACCTACAAAACTGAAATAAATCAACTCCAAGCTCAAATTGATTCCACTGACAGAGAGATAGATGGAATGGTTTATAAACTTTATGGATTGACAGAAGAGGAGATTGTAATTATGGAAGGAGTAAGGGATTAAACTTTGTTTATACCTGACAAGTTTTCAAAACCTGTAAGGTCTGTAAGAAAGGGTTGTGGAGGAGGGGAATTTGTGATGATATAATAGCAAATTAATATTTTTTATACTAAAATAGGTAGTGTTATACAGGTAATGCTATAACTAAAATTATTATGGCAAACATTTATTATGTTGCAGACTACTCAACTTCGGCTTGCCTCTCTATGTCTTGCAACGTCAGCTAAAAACTTCTAAAATATATCTTACTTACAGTATTGTATCTCAAACAATGTTAATCATGCTATTATAGTTTATAATCAACATAGAACAAGGCAGTTTATGAATTGTAGAAATAATATTTGGTATATTCTATGCAATGTTTGCATTTTTCCATCAGGATAAAGTCATGTTTAGTTTTTGCATATAAACATTGTCTTAGAATACACTCATCCGACAACTTTTCTAATCAGTATTACTTCGGTACAAGATTATGTCCATTCATTCCGAAAATCCATTTAATTCAAGATTACAAAGATATTATTTAACTCCTGAATTAAGTCAACGTGTTAACCTGATTTGTCATTTAATTCAAAACAGCGAGCAATTACTATTAATATTAGCTGAAACTGGTTATGGTAAAACTGCTTTATTAAACCAACTAAAAAAAATTGCGAAAACTAAGTATGAGCATTGGTGGACTTACAGTCATACCAGTACTCCAGCTATATCTCCAGAAACATTTGCATCCAAGATACTAGCCGCATTTAATGTACGCCATGACGGTAAGACGGTTCAAACATTACAAGATAGTTTACGTAATCATATTGCTGCCACTCGTTACAATGGTCAATTTCCAGTCTTATTTATTGATGATGCTCATAAATTACCTTTAGCAACCTTAAAGTTCATTATAGAATTATCCATGCAAGGTGAACCTTTAACTAGAATGCGGATAGTATTATTTTGTGAACCGCAGATTAGCAGTATTTTAGCAACTCCTGAGTTTGAGATTGTGCATAATACTTTAGTGCATAATTTAGATATACCGCCTCTTTCTAAAACTCAGGTTCGTGATTATTTGCAATTTTATATAAAAAACAGTAGTTATCGTAATGTTCATCCATTTACTAGTGATAGTATTAAAAAAATATATAAAGAATCAGAAGGAATACCAGGTGAAATTAATCACCATGCTGGACGTATTTTGCACCAATTTAGTGAACAACGTTTCGCACATACATCTTTATCATATTCAAAATTACGTTGGGGATTACCAATCGTTATAATATTGGTATTGATTGCAGGATCAATTTATTTAAAATATCCACTTTTATTTAAAAAACAATATGTTACAGTCGAGCCAATTATTGCGACAAATGTTAACATTGCCAATGAAAATTTGTCAGAACATGCTGCCGAGGTAATTGAACCAGTTATTATACCAACTATAACTGTTCCTGATACAGTTAAAATTCCACCAAATAAAATTATTCCACCAGTAAATACTACTTCATCTATAAAGAATGAAACTTGGTTAAAAAAACAAAATTCTAAATATTATACCTTACAGGTGTTGGGAGCTTATGACAAAATGACATTGAGTAAGTTTTTAAAGCAGCATAATCTCAATGATGTAGCAATGTATAAAACTTCTTTTCACGGTCGAAATTGGTATGTTTTATTGTATGGTAATTATTCTAATTATTCTCGGGCAACAACAGCATTAAAACAATTACCAGAAAAACTACAAAATAGCACTAAACCTTGGATTCGTACATTTGGTAGTATTCAGAAGCGTCTTAAATAAAGCTGATAGTGATAATATGATGATAGATATTATATATATAGGGTAAACTAGATAGCAACAGTTAAAATGTAGGCTGGGTAGAACGCAGTAAAACCCAGCAAACCTATTAAATTTTGATAATACAGCTTCGTTATATTCTACCCAACCTATAATTAAAAATCTCTTGTACAAAAAATATCAGGAAAATTTAATAATTTATAAAAAATATCAGTATAAAATCATACAATTGAAAATTAATTTTTATAGTTGGAATAAAAAATGATATGAAACTTATAGGTAGCTAAAAAAATTAGGTGTAAATTGTAGACCAATTATAAAATAAATCTAATCTATAATACAAATTATGTTGAATATTTTTAAAACTAAACCATCGATACAACAATCACCGATACTTGATAAGCTGGTAGTACAGCAATTATGTCATCCAGATATTGATTTTAGCAATTTGCCAAAAGGAATTGATAATGTACATGTTGATGTGCATATTAGTCCTCATTTCACTCAATTAACAGCTACTTTAATTGTTGATTTAATTGATGAACGTAGTAGTAGCAAAAGACGTTTTAATGATAAACCATCAAAACAAGTGTGTAGCAAATTAGATGACTTCAATGGTAGTTATTCGCAAATATTGAAAGCTGCAATCCATAATTCTAAAGAAGATAAACGAATAGATCACGTTCAGTTATTTCAAATCGCCACAATTAAATTTATATTACAAACAGTTCAGTCTAGCTTATTAAAATTACTACAAAATCTAAGATTAAAAGCTTCCAAAAATTCAGCTATTAAATTAGAATTATCAGAACGTATTACTTGGATTAATCAAAATAAAAATAATCTATTACATCAAGTTACCAACGAACTCTTTGCTCAATTACTTTGGGTTGAAATGAGTCCACTCAGTAAGTTACGTGAATCTTTATTAGGACTAGCTTGGACTATACCAAAGGAAGTTTTGGCTAATCCTCTGTTACAAAGCCCAAATACCAATGATGATGAAATGATGATGAGCAATTATATATTAGTTCCTCAACTATCTGATAATAATTATAATTTCAAAAAACTTAATATCTTAATTGAGGGATTACTGGAAAATATTGCTACCACATATCAAATAAAAATTAATCCGGTAAAAGAAACTCCATTTATTGATAATACTCCAGAAATTTGTTTTTCTTGGCAAGATATTCCAGCTAATATGGAGGAATTATTTGCGGTAGAAAATACTCAGCAAGTTTTGGAGTTGGAAGATAAATCATCAGAGCAATATGCTATTCTTACAGATAAATTAAAGTCACAACAACAAGCCTGTAAAATTTTAGATCATGGATTACAACAAGCCAAGGTTATGTTGCATATCTTAGCTGCTTATGAAACAACCTATTTATATGAATTTTATCTTAAATTAATTAAACCAGACTTAATTTATTTAGCCCTTTGTGGAGAAATAGATGATGATGTTATTGCTAGAAAATTACAAAATCAACTAAGAATTAGACCACTGCGTTATTCAGATAATAAATCAATATCTATTAATAAGTTAAAGCAAACTAAGAAGCATTTACAGCAGGTAGCACGCAAACCAGATTATTCAACTTTAAGACGCTTTATCATTGATTTTATTACGTATAGAAGAGATCTAAAATATTGTGATTTTATTCATAACGTAATGGGACAAATTAATTTCTTAATAGATGATGCTGATGTACAATTATCTCGTAGTAATAACATGTTACATGAATATTTTGAGCCAGGAGAACATAAAAATAGTACTGAGTCTATTCGGTGTCATGTTATTTTGAAAGCTGATTTACGTGGTTCTACCACTATGACAGATGAATTATTTCGACGAGGGTTAAATCCAGCGACTCATTTTAGCCGGAATTTTTTTAATCCAATAAATCAATTAATTGAAACATTTGGAGCAGAAAAGGTATTTATTGAGGGCGATGCAGTTATTCTTAGCTTATTTGAATATCATAAAACACCAGACCAATGGTTAGCAGTGGCGCGGGCTTGTGGTTTAGCAAATAATATGTTACAAGTAGTTAATAAACAAAATGAAATTAGTAGAAAATATGAATTGCCAGAATTAGAACTAGGAATAGGTATTTGTTATTTGCCAGAATCGCCTAAATTTCTGTATGATGGTAAACACCGAATTATGATTTCTCCAGCTATTGGCAATGCTGATAGACTATCTTCTTGTTCCTGGAAGTTACGAAAAAAATATGCCAATAAAACAGATTTACTAACTAATGTTATGGTGTTTCAACAAGCAGCAGATGATGCGTTTAAAGGGGAAAAGGGTATGACAACTTTTCGTTATAATTTGAATGGAGTGGAATTAGGAGCAGAAGCTTTCCATAAATTACATAACGAGATGGCTTTGCGTCACATTAAAATTCGTTTACCCAATGATAATTATAAGACTTCGTTTTATGCTGGATATTATCCAGATGTTCAAGGTAATTCACATGAAGTTGTAATTCGTGAAGGAAAGGTGAAAATTTGGCAAGAAGAACATGAAGACTATCCTTTGACAGAAACAAAATATTATGAAGTGGTTACTAATAGGAAAATTCTTAATACTATTAAAAAGTTAGGTTTTTAAAATATTCTCAATTGTCTTTATACAGGATAAAGTTTAGTATAGATGTTACGCAAATCAATTCTCGACTTCGACCTAACACTTCAATGCCATTAAATTAAGGGCTTACCCCTACATCGTTGCGAGAAATGGAAAGACAAGCCTAAGTCAAATAGTCTGCAACTAGCAGGGGTTCTAAAATTTAAAGAAACAGCGTAGCTTCTTAATATTTTAGAATAAACTCAAAATTATGGTGGAGGCGATGAGACGGAGCTAGTGCGAAGTCGCCCGATGAGACCGGACGTGTTGGGACATAGTTGTTTCGCCAAGAATAGTTCTAAGGAACATGGATATTATGAAATCTTAGTGAAACTCCATGCTTGAAACCTTATCAATAAATGGTTTAAGCTATTTTGGTGGCCAGTTTGTCTCCACGCAATTTAAGTGCGTATGATCGACTCCTAATAAATCAGCACCACGTTCACTCATGACGGCTGAATCATCATCTAACACGTAACCATCGCAAATAATACCAGGGATTAATTCTACTTTTCCATAAAATACGGCTTTTCTTGTTTTCATGATTTACCTTGTTAAGATTAATAGCAAGGATTTATTATATTCTTAGATTATGATTAGTGTCAATATATTTTGGAGAGGGTGCGTAGAACGTATTTTACATAACTTAAGATTGTATGACAGTGCTAAGTGTTGATGTTTTAAAGAAAATATTACCCAAAAGTATATAAGAAATTCCTATGATAAAAATACCTATACCAAATATTGCCAATATTCCACCAAAAATTAAGCAATAAGCGTATGGTTTAAGATAGCCATAACCAAATACATTATCTTCACATTTTAATAGTTTAACTCCAATTACTATAAAAAAAATCATCATCAAGATTGCAAAAAGGCCATTTGTTATGATGCCTATCATTGAAATTGTTACACCTGATGGTGGAGGTACCATTTCTAATATTGCAAATATGATACTGATTCCTATCAAAAAAGAAATATAAATATTGGCATCAAAAATTTTGGCTTGTTTATTTAAAAACTCTTTTAAAGTTAATAAAACATAAACTTCACTTCCACAAAAATATATGGAATAAAAAGTTCCTAAGTTCTCTGGTATATTGAAGTCTGGAATAGAACGCTCAAAAGCGTTTGCAATACTTGGGTTGAATATTGACACGGCTACAAAGATTATCCCAATAATGGCTAAAGAACTAATTAATATATAATTAATACCCAAAAATATACTGAACCAACCAGCCATTGTTAACTGTTTACGGTGTAATTTTTCATCTGTTTTTTTCTGGTGACATGTTTCTACCTTTGATAGTTTGTTGATTCTGGAATGTGGAAACTATAGAAAAAATTTTCCAATTTTATTTTGTATCAATACTCCAATTCCTCCAATTCTTAATTTTAAAAACACTTATTTCTTGTTCATTATGAGGAATAAGTTCATAAATAATTTGTTGTACTGCGTTGGAACGTGCTTGTTTTAGTTCAGTAGTAATAAATTCTTGTTTTTCATTAGAATTATAAACGAAATTATCTGTGCATTGTTCTATTGTGCTAGAACCAGTGATAGGATGAGTATAAAGAATTGTGCGACACGTTTAGTTAGAAACTCTACTGCCAGTAAAGAATAGAGCCAATAATTAGGGCTACAAAACATCGTAGTTACAATTATGTTATTTATGGGGATGAAAGGCTTCCCCTCCTTTATTACTAAGGAAAGGT
>DAOUSR010000048.1 GCA_030627125.1 Thioploca sp. | reverse complement strand
TGTTTAAGTATAGCATAATAAATTTAACACCACTTAATTGAAAATAGATGAATATTTATTAAGGCACACTTTTTGCTTAACGAAACATTTACTACAATTTACGTCACACATTATTGATAATAAAAGCAAAATCCTTAAGTTAATGGCATTGACCCGAAGAGTGGGATAAGAAAAATTTGGAAGGGGCCAAACTAGAACAAATTTTGCGTCCACTAATTAATAAAAATACTAACGAAGGTCAAATTAATACAGTGGCAATTTCACCGGATGGTAAAGAAATAATTGCCGGTGGTTGGGAAGGTTGTGACGAAGATATGGATATGGGCTGTTCTATTTATGTTTTTGAGCGTACAACTGGTAAACTGAAAAAACGTATCTCAAGATTACCAGCCCAAGTTCTCCATTTAACTTATTCATCTTCATCTGAAGGAGGTACCAACTTAATGAAAATATTTACTAAAGGTTTTTTCTTGCTGGAATTATTGCTTTCATTATTAATAATAGCTATATTATTAGCTGTTTCTATTCCAATTTATCAAGTTTATCTAAATAGAGTTAAAGTCAGTGAAGCTATGATATTAATGGTTGGTGTTAAGACAGATATTGTCACCCATTATTCTTACTACGGAAAATTTCCAGCTAATGCTAATCAACTTAATATTGTTACTGTTGGTAATTATGTAGAGGAATTAAACGTTGATAATGGCGTTATTACTTCCAAATTCGATCAATCAAATGAAGTTTTAGCCAATTTAGCATTAAGTTTGGTACCAGCATTGGCAAAAACTGAGCTACCAAAAGTAATAAGGTGGACCTGTGGTTATGCCTCAACTCCAGATAATTTTGTTTCTCAAGGAACCAATCAAACTGATATTCCACCAGAATACTTAGTTTCAATATGTCGTTCACCAAACTAGAGGATTTTAAATGACAGCTATTACATCTACTAACATTACTGAATTTATTAGTGAATTAGCATTGTTATTAGAAAGTGGTATTTCTTGTAAGGAAGCACTGCAAATCGTTCGACAAGAAAACTCTGTACTGCAAAAATTAATTGATAAAATTAGTATTGACATAGAAAATAGGATGAGTTTGGCCGACAGTTTGGCTAAATATCCTCGGTATTTTGAACCGTTTTTAGTTGATATATTGAGAGATAATGGAGAAACAAGTTTGACGAGAATTGCTCAATATCGAGAAACTATGGATATCAATGCTAAATCCTTGACTAAAAAAATATTTATGTCATCTATCTATATGATATTTCTAATTTTTATTACTTTAATTGTTGCAACTGTGGCGTTAATTTACGTTATACCAGTATTTGCCGATATGTTCGCCAGTTTTGGTGGAGAATTACCCATCTTGACTCAATTGGTGCTAAATTTATCTGATTTTTTTGTAGCCTATTGGCCGTTTATTACTGGTGGTATGTTAGTTTTGGTTGGGTTGATATTGGTAAATTGGCAACATCTAACTCTATATATACCACCATTTAGTGGTTTGTATCGTAAAATTATTTGGATACGTTGCTTACGAACTTGGTCTTTTATGTTAGTTGAAGGTGCTTCAATTACGCAAGCTTTCACTGTATCATCCCAAATAGTAGGAAATTCTGTATATGCCAAGCGATTGAATAACATACAAGATGATTTTTCAATAGCCTTAAAAGGAATCTTTCCAGAGAAAATTATTCATGCCATATTGGTAGGAAATAAGACAAATAAACTAGATAAATTATTGACTAAACTAGCTGAACATTATACTAAGCAATTGAATATCGCTATTAAACCAGCTATTAAGACTTATACTCTATTGCTAACAATATTTATTGGCATCCTAGTCGGTTTATTAGTTATTTCCATGTATTTACCAATATTTACTATGGGTGGGCAATTGTGATGAAAGGTTTTGTATTTATAGATATTACTGTTACTGTGATGATTATTAGTATCCTTGCTGTAGTAGCGATTCCTGCTTATCATGATTATATTACCAAAAGCAAAGCGGCAGAAATTAGTCTTTTAGCTATAACGGTTAAAAAAGCAGTCAGTGACTACTATGCTTATCATGGTAAATTTCCAACTGATAATAAAGTTGCTGGTATTTCTGAATTAATTAAAGGTAATTATGTTGCGGCTATTAAAATTAACCATGGCAAGATTCAAGTTACTCTAAGAAAAGGACTTGAGAAAGAAATTGCTGGTGGAGTGCTAAACTTACAACCGATGCTAAAAGACAATCCTTTAGTAAATATTATGAGCTGGACTTGTAATAGCACTTTAGAAAATAAATATTTACCTAAGTATTGTAGGAGTTGATATGCAAAATCAAGGTTTTACCTTAATAGAGTTAATGTTTGTAGTAGCTATTATTGGTATTTTAGCCGCTATAGCGATTCCGACTTACAGTGATTATATGAAACAAGCCAAGGTTAGTGAAGCATTTATCCTTGCCAGCAGTGTTACTAAAACGATAGGTGATTACTACGCTTACAAAGGTAAGTTACCAAAAGATAATCATGCTGTTAGTTTACCTGAGAATCTAAGTGGCGAATATGTTGAGAATTTACAAATAAATAACGGGGTTATTAACGTTAATTTTCAAGCTGGTGTTTTCCATGATGAAAGTGGTAATACCCTATCTTTAAATCCAGCAATTATAAATACTTATCCACCTAACGATGCAATTACATGGGTCTGTGGTTACGCAACAGCAGTGGAAGGAATGACGTTGGTTGGCAAGAATAAAACTAATATTAACCCTAAATATTTACCAAAAGTGTGTTTATCTGACTAGGAGATGTGAAATGGCTAAATTATCCCAAGGTTTTACTTTAATTGAGTTGATGATTGTTGTTGCTATTATTGGAATTTTAGGTTCTATGGCCCTGCCTACTTATCAAGATTTTATCATCCGAGCTCAAGTTGAAGAAGCAATGAACTTAACTGCAGGAGTGAAAAAATCTATTAACAATTATTACCTTGCTAATCAAACTTTTCCCACTGATAATCAAATGGCTGGAGTTCCGAAACCTGAGCATTTAATTGGCAATTTTGTCACCGGAGTGCAAGTTAAAGATGGAGCGATTCACATCACTTTGGGTAATCGTATCAACGCTCATGTAAATAATAAGGTATTAAGTTTACGGCCAGCAATTGTAACTGCTAATCCTAGTAGTCCTATCGCTTGGTTGTGTGGTTATGCAGAACCAGTTACTGGCATGACTGCTATTGGGGAAAATAACACTACAGTTCCGGGCTTGTATATATCTTTGGATTGTCGTACTTGGAAAGAAAGTTAGTAGGATGGATAAGCAGAATATCATCCTTTACACTGAAAATTAATTTAACTTTCCATCATAAAGTTTTGGACTCCATTTTTTTAGACAATTATTTCGGAAATATAACGAAGTGAATTTCCCGAAAAACTTGGTATTGATGAAAGTATTGTCATTCATGATTAAATTATCATTGATAATGACTTGACTACCAAAATACTTTACAAGTATAATACTAGTTAAATCGTCATATATAAATTAACTATTAGGTAACATTGATATGAATATCAAGCAACAACGTGGTTCTGGCTCAACATTTTTATTATTAGCTGTCATAATAATTTTTTCAATGTGGTTTTTCTTTAAATTATTTCCAATGTACATGGAAAATATGAGTGTATCTAGTGCGTTAGAACAAATTACCGAAGAAAAAAATGTTGAAGCCAAAATGGATGGAGAAATCCGCCAAATGTTCCTTAATTTTTTGAATGAAAAAGATATCAAACTGTTTGATAAAGAAAATATTAAGCAACATGTTAGAATTGAACGCTTAACTGCCGAAGGAATTGTTGAAATTACAGTAGAATATGAACAAACTAAAGCGTTAATAGGTAATATTTCATTTTTGGTTAAATTTAAGAACACTGTAGCAGCATCGTCTTGAGTCAAAGTTATTCTCATTTTTACCAAGCTTTGGATTACCAATTTAAAGATAAAAAAATCTTGGTTAATGCTCTGACCCATCGTAGTGTTGGTACTGAAAATAATGAGCGTTTGGAATTTTTAGGTGATGCTTTACTAAATTGTATTATGGCAAAAGTATTATTCGAACGTTTTCCAAATGCTCGTGAGGGAGAATTAACCCGCTTACGAGCTAATTTGGTTAAGCGTGACGCTTTAGTTAAAATTGCCCAACAGATTGATTTAGGAAAGTATTTATTACTTGGCAGTGGTGAATTAAAAACTGGTGGCGAACAACGAGCCTCAATTTTAGCTGATGGAGTTGAGGCAATTATTGGTGCTATTTATTTAGATAGCGACATACAGACCTGTCAGTCAATAGTAGTAAATCTATGGGAAAAATTGTTACGACATTTACCCCAACAAATTAAAGACCCCAAAACTCTATTACAAGAATATTTACAAGCTCAACAAAAATCTTTGCCTAATTATAAAGTATTAGCTATTAAAGGCACTCCTCATGCCCAACTATTTGAAGTTAAATGTATAATACCTGGTTTGAAAAAACCTACTTATGGTAATGGCGAAACTCGGCGTAGAGCTGAACAATCTGCGGCTGCAAAAGCCTTGAGTATTTTAAATGTTAAATAAAGAACGTTGTGGCTATGTAGCCATTATTGGTCGACCAAATGTTGGTAAGTCAACCTTGCTTAATTACTTACTAGGTCAGAAAATTAGCATAACTTCACGCAAACCACAAACTACTCGGCATAGTCTGCTTGGAATTAAAACTAAAGATAATATCCAAACTATCTATATAGATACCCCTGGTTTACATCAACGTATGCATAATGCGATGAATCGTTATTTAAATCGGGCAGCCATAAATAGTATAGAAGGAGTTGATATTATTGTTTGGTTAGTGGAAGCATTACAGTGGACAGATGAAGATAATTATGTACTCAAAGCTTTGGCAAAAACTTCTGTTCCTGTTATTTTAGCCATTAATAAGATAGATAAAGTTGCTAATAGAGATACTTTATTACCATATCTAGAAAAAGTCACTGCTAAACATAATTTTATCGAAATTTTTCCTATTTCTGCTCTGAAAAATCAAAATGTAGAGCAACTTGAAACTAAAATAACTGGTTTATTACCAGAAGGTATTTTACTATTTCCCAAAGAACAAATTACGGATCGTTCGGAACGATTTTTATTTGCTGAAATAGTACGGGAAAAATTAGTTCGACGTTTAGGAGCAGAATTACCTTATCGCCTCACAGTCCAAATTGAACATTTCAAAAATTTTAAAAATGTAACTCATATTGGTGCTTTAATTTGGGTAGAGACTGATGGCCAGAAAGGGATTGTAATTGGCAAAAAAGGCGATATACTAAAATCTATAGGTCAAGAAGCTCGTGAAGATATGGAAGTCTGGTTAAATCATAAAGTTTTTTTGCAATTATGGGTTAAAGTAAAAAAAGGTTGGTGTGATAGCGAAAGGTCTTTACAGCAATTAGGCTATTCTGACAATTAATCGTTTTGCTCCCCATTGCCCTGGTTTGGTTTCAAATACTCCATCACAAACTGTACCGCAATTATTACATTTACTTTGTAGAGTGAGATTCCAATTCCCCAATACATACCAATCTCGTTCTATTAGTACATTGCCACAATTATAACAATAAGTACTCGCACCTATTTGGTCATGCACATTACCAGTATAAGCATAACGAACCCCATTGTTCTGAGCAATTTGTCGAGCTTTAGTTAAAGTACTAGCTGGAGTTCTTGATTTATCCAACATTTTCCAAGCGGGATGGAAAGCAGTAAAGTGCATAGGAACATCTTTCCCAAGATTTTTTACCACCCATTGGGTCATAGTTTCAAGTTCTGCTTCAGAATCGTTTTCCCCTGGAATTAATAAAGTAGTTATTTCCAACCAAACATTAGTTTCGTGCTTAATATATAACAGACAATCCAAAACTGGTTGTAAATGTCCGCCAGTATATTTGTGATAAAATTGTTCAGTGAAAGCTTTTAAATCTACATTAGCCGCATCCATATAACTAAAAAATTCTGCTCTCGGTTCTGGACTGATATAGCCAGCTGTAACTGCAACCGATTTTATAGCTAATTTACGACATTCTTTTGCTACATCAATAGCATATTCATGGAAAATAACTGGGTCATTATAAGTATATGCCACACTACGACAGCCCAATTTTTTAGCTGTTTTTGCTATGGCTAATGGAGTTGCTATATCTGCTAAAGTATCCATTTCTCGGGATTTACTTACATCCCAATTTTGACAAAATTTGCAAGTTAAATTACAACCAGCAGTTCCAAATGATAAAGTAGGTGTACCAGGCAGAAAATGATTGAGTGGTTTTTTTTCAATTGGATCAATACAAAAGCCACTAGAACGCCCATAAGTTGCCAGCATAATTTGTTGGTTTAAGTTGATTCGCACAAAACATAAACCGCGTTGGCCATCTTGCAATTTACAAGTACGTGGGCATAAATCACATTGAATACGTCCATCTGGTAACATGTGCCAATAATTAGTTGTTTGCATATTCTTAACGAATGAATGTGAGATTAATATGTTTATTAGTCAATAAGTCTGATTATAGCGTAATCGAACCTTTTTGACCATTTAAGTTTATGTTAGGTTACGTTTTCTAACTTGGCTAGTGATTTATCATAATTTATTAATCAAAATATATGCGGCTTACTAGTGTTAAATTAATTTGTTTAGGTCAGTTTCATTGCATTACACCGACCCAGCTAAAATTATATTATCATTAAGAGCTTTAGTACAATCTACAGGACGTTGGCAACAATTTTGGAACAAGATTCAACAATATGTAACTCAAGCTTTTATATAGAACATTGTGCTTAATCAGCACCCGAACTATATCGAATAATCCTAAACTACATCTCATCGATGATCATAAATATAGTAGTGATAAGTTTATTAAAATACTAATTTTAAACCATCACCACTACTTAATTTAGGACTACCACATTTACTTATCCAATTTCATCAATAACGTTGGTAAAAATAAGAAATCCGCTATTAAAGCCAACGAAATTGTTATCGCAGTCATAATTCCCATATTTGAGTTGAGGGCAAAATGTGACATGGACAAGATTGCAAATCCAGATACTAATGCTAATGTGGTTATCCATAAAGCTAAACCAACACTACGAAAAGCATAAAGCACTGCTGCTGGAGAATCCATCTGTTTTTCCCGCCTCGCTCGAAGATATTTGCTTAAATAGTGAATGGTATCATCAACTACAATTCCAATCGTTAAGCCAGCTACTACTGATAAACCTAAACCAATTTGGCCCACAAACAGTCCCCAAATACCAAATGCCATTGCGGTTGGTATAAGATTAGGAATTAAACTTATCAAGCCAAATTTTATTGAGCGTAACGCTATTGTCAAAATAATAGAAATTAATACTAACGCAATAACTGCCCCAAATAACATACTCTTAATATTACGCGAACCGATTCTAGCAAACATGATTGAAGTACTAGCCCCCGGTACTTGTAATTCTGGAGCATTGTCTACAAACCATTGTTGAGTCCTATCTTCTAACGCAATCAATTCATTGGAAGATAAAGTTCTCAAAGTGATAGCAACTTTAGTGGCAGATTTATCTATATTAATTTGGTTGTTTAAATCCAAACCATATGGTAAAGACATTTCATACAGTAGTAAATATTGAGCAGCTAAATCTCTTTGTTCGGGCAATTTATAATAAGCCGGATCATCACCATGTAGATTTTTATTCAGCCGTTTAAAAGTATCAGTGATAGCATTAACATGCGTTGTCTCTGGTTGTTGTCGATACCATTCAACAAACTTATCAACCTGTTGCAAAAACTCTGGTTTACTGATACCTTCTGGTTCTCCAGAATGCAGAGAATAGTTCATATCATAAGTTCCAGTAAGATTTTTGGTAGTAAAATCAGTAGCAACCCGAAAATCGAAACTCTTATCAAAATATTCTACAAATACATCGTTCAATTCATTACGAGGTATAAATGAAATTAGCAATACTATAACCAATGCCATACCCCACATTAATCTGCGTCGCTTTGCCACTACAAAATTTCCCAAGTGTTCCATAGCATGGATTTTATCAGATACCGGACGAACTGTAGTGGGTAAAATACTCATTAATGCTGGCAAAAATGACACGGAAATTAAGAAAGCAATAGTAACTCCCATCGCTACTATATTACCTAAATCTCCAAATGGTGGTACATCACCAAAGTTCATGCTTAGGAAACCGACAGCAGTGGTCAAGCTAGTAAGGAAAATAGGTTGAAAATTAACCCGTAAACTTTCCATAATCGCTGCATTTTTTTCTAATCTATTCACATTCAACTCATGCCGCATTGTCACCAAAAAATGTACACTATCGGCAACTGCCAAGGTTAAAATCATAGTTGGTGCGGTGGAAGATGGTCCCGTCAAAGCAATGCCAAATAACCCAGCCAATCCCATAGCGGCAACAGTGGAAAGTGTAATTACTAAAAAAGTTGCAAAAGTTCCAGAAAAACCTCGGATTAGTAACCATAACGTACCAAGAATTACTAAATACATCAAAGGTACTAAATTTTGCATATCACCTTTGCTGGCTTCTGGGAATGAGTTATTCATCATTACCACACCAGCAAGGTAAATATCAAGGTTAGGGTATTTAACTCTTGCTTTATCCGCCAAATCTCGGACAAATGCTGCTATTTCTGGTACTTCTTTATCTGGATGAATTCCCGGTAGCTGAACTGTAATACTTATTCCAGTCACATGAGATTGTGGAGAAATTAATTTATTAATTAATTGTGGTTCAATCAATGCAATTTCTTGAGCTTGAGCTATCTCTGCCGCTGAAAGTTCCATCGCATCAATGATTAAATCTTCCACAATTAAATCATCTTCTTCTGCCCTAGTGTGTTGAAAATTACTAATAGAATCAACTCGATTAGAATAAGGAGTTTGCCATGATTCTTTAGTTAGCCATTCCACTGCTGCAAGAGTTTCGTTAGTAAATACTTTCCCATCCTTAGGGGCTAACACAAATATGACATTATCATTTTTGGTATAAGTATTTTGTAAGTCTTCAAAAGCTAACAATTGGGGATTTTCATCACTAAAAAATACTCGATAATCAGTATCAAACCGTAATGGAAAACCCATAGTGGTTAGCACGACCAATATCAATGTAGTCAAAACAATAAAATAACGCCAGCGAATAACCCACTGACTATAACGTTCGATCATAATTTAAGAACACTCCTTGGTTAAAATAGTAAGCATTTTTTACAATGTGATTATAATATCGGATTATTGTGCAATAATTCAATTATTATTAGCTTTTATATTCAATTAATAGCGATACTGTCGTGGTTCATTCCTTGCAATACTCTATAATTTTACCAATTCATATATAACAATATTATGTAACAAGTAGATTTATGCTAAAATTAAAGTATATAAACTATGTTGCAGTTTTTTAGTTTAATGTTTACTAATGGTGAATTGTTACATTGTTAAAAACTATAATTACTTAAAATTATTTTAACCATAAAATGTTAACTTTAGCCTAATAAAATTTATTTTTCAAATGTCTAATTTTTTAAATAAAATAGATACTAGCCATCAAAAACGGTTACTACATTTAACAGATGTTGTGTCAAATGTTGTTAAAATTGCATTGTTAGATGCTGAAATCCAAATTAATTTTCTTTTGAATACTGCTCTTAGAATTTTGAAGAACGTTATACTATATACTATGTATTCTATAAAAAAAGATGCTCTGGAAGTAATCGAAACCATACTAATTGATACAGAGGTATCGATGAATGTTAGGTTAAATGTAGTGTTTAAATTACTTGAATTACATAATTAATTTTCATTCAAAATATTTTTAGCTCAATAATTTATCTTGTTATTTGTAAATAGATTTTGTATTATACTCAAACACCTTGCTAATTTAAAAATTACCCAGTGATTTCATGTTTTATTAAGCTAGATTTAATCTTTTGCCAATAGTATTGTAATGAAAACCCTAATTGTATTATTTTGAATTATGATAACTAAACCAAAAAAATTAAAAATTGAATCTGTTTGTCAAGAACGCTTACAACATTTAGCAGGTATTGCACTAGATGTAGTTGAAAGTATTTTGACAGATATGGAAGCTCCTATTACTTTACGACTAGATGCGGCATTTAGAATTTTTGAATTATGTAATATGTCTACTAAAAATAATGATGATGTTGGTCAAGCTATTATTAGAGGTATTGAAAAAAATACCAATGAGATTGCCTACCTTGAAGCACTCATGAAGGCTAAAGGAACAACGACTACTAGTAATAAAGCTATTGGAGTTGATGATCATAGTGGCGGTGATAGTTGCCCTACTTTCTTATAAATAATATTTTTATAGTATTTTTGAATAGAATATATTGATACGAATTAAATGACTGATATTCATATTGAATTTTATTAAGAATTAAGAATTGCTATAAATTAGTAAATTATGTTTTTCAAAACTAAACATTTGGGGCAGATATTTGTCCTAATTGAACAGTCTACAATTAAAAATTATGTACTAAAAATCATGTTAAATAAACCCCAAAAAACCTTGAAAGATGAATCTGTTTGTCAAGAACGCTTACAACATCTCGCAAATATCGCTTTAGATGTAGTAGAAAGTATTGTTACCGATATGGAAGCTCCGATTACTCTACGATTGAATGCGGCATTTAGAATTTTTGAATTGTGTAATAAACCCACTCAAGATACAGATGACATTGGTCATGCTATTGTAAGAGGCATTGAAAAAAATGCTAACGAACTTGCATATATTGAATCGCTCATGAAGGCAAAAGAAGTAAATCAGGTTCCCACTACTACTATTGATGTTGATCCATAACTTTGGATTAATTGTCATTTCGAACCAGATTATTGATAGATTGACTCGGAATGACACTTTAATTCCTAATATTTTTAATATCTCTTCCTTATGCTATTTAATTCAGCAATTTTTATATTAGGTTTTTTGCCAATTGTTTTGCTTTTGTATTTGGGTTTAGAATATTGGCGTAAAGAAGCAATTGCGATTATGTGGCTATTTATAGCTTCATTATTTTTCTACGCATGGTGGAATTGGCCTTATGTTTTATTGCTACTAGGTAGTATTATTGGTAATTATTTATTAGGAAAAATTCTAACTCGTTGGTGTAATAAAAAAATATTAATAATTGCTATTAGTGCTAATTTATTCTTAATAGGTTATTACAAATACCACAATTTTTTTCTGGAAAATATAAATTATATAAGTGATTTACAGCTTCCTTACGCAAATATATTTTTGCCATTAGGAATCTCATTTTTTACCTTTCAACAGATAGCTTTTTTGATAGATGTGTATAGTAAGAAATTAACAGTAACTAATTTTTCTAACTATGCGTTATTCATCAGTTTTTTCCCTCAATTAATTGCCGGGCCAATTGTGCATTACCATGAAATTGTGCCACAAATGGGACAACGGCGTTCACTTGTTGTAGTTAATCAAGATTTAAAAATTGGCTTCAGCATTTTTCTGATCGGTTTATTTAAAAAATTCGCCATTGCTGACACTTTAGCTATCTACGCTAGTCCGATATTTATACAAGCTGATAGTTTAGCAGTATTAGATGGAATGATAGCTTGGCGTGCTACCATTGCTTATGCTTTCCAGATTTATTTTGATTTTTCTGGTTATTCGGATATGGCAATCGGACTGGGACGTTTATTTGGCTTGCGTTTGCCATTGAACTTTTTCTCACCTTATAAAGCGTTAAATATCTCTGATTTTTGGCGACGCTGGCATATTACTTTATCTCGGTTCTTGCGAGATTATTTATATATTCCGTTGGGTGGTAATAAAAAAGGCCACTTAAACACAGTGGTTAATTTACTTACTGTGATGTTTTTAGGCGGATTATGGCATGGAGCTGGTTGGAATTTTATTATTTGGGGAATGTTGCATGGGTTTTATCTAGTTTGTTATCACGGATTTTATAATATACGTGGTTACTTACCTAATTTACCAACTATAATCACTCGAATTATCGCTTGGTCTGTAACATTTATCGCTATTTGCATTGCATGGGTATTTTTTCGAGCTGAAACATTACCCGGTGCTTTACACATGTTACAAGCGATGTTTGACTTTAATCACTGGCAGTTTACCTTCCAACTTGAAATTGATATTTATTTATTATTAACTGGTTTAATTACGATATTTTTACCTAATACCTGGCAACTTATGCGAGATTATGCTCCTAGCATTACACTTCCTCCCAAAACGTTAGTTTATATGCAATGGGCTGAAAAGTTAGCTTGGAGATTTAACGCTAGATGGGCAATATTTTCTGGTTTATTATTAGCCATCATAATAGTGTTAATGGTAAACGGTCAACCTACTGAATTTATTTATTTTCAATTCTAATGCGTTATTTAATTTTAGCCTTATTTAGTTGCTTGATATTTTTGAGTGCTTATAGCGGTTTGATGTATAGCAGATTAGATACACCAATAGCAGAAAACGTTTATTTATGTAGCTATATCGACAAAAAGATTAATCTTATCAATACCAAACTTACGCCTAAACTAGTTATCGTAGCTGGTTCTAATGCTTATGTTGGTATCAATGCCCAGATGTTAGAGCAAAAATTAGCTATACCGACCTTTAACTTTGGTATTCACGCTGGTTTTGGCCCCAAATTTTTGTTCTATTTAGCTCGCCAAGTACTTATTTCTGGTGATACAGTGTTATTACCTTTAGAATATAGTATGTATGGCCCTAATCCTATAACAGACTTATTAGCTTCTACGGTATTCGGCTGTGGTAAAGAATTTGTACAAACCACTTCTATTAAAGAAGCAATTCATTTGTTACTTAGTCAACCATTAACTCGTTTACTTAATAGTTTTTTTGCTAAACAGCAATTAGTTGAACCAGTGTTTGGAAGTCATGGTGATGCTACTTATAATTTAGAAGAGCAAATCACGGATGCGATGCGAACTCGAGTAACTAAAGAAATAAATGGTATTGAATTTGTTGCAAGTAATGTTGAGTATAGCGGGACAAAAGCGATAGCAGAATTTTTGGATTGGTGTCGACAGAATCATATTCGAGTATTAGCTACTTGGCCAAATACGGTATATCGCCCAGTGTATAAAGAACAAGCTTATGCGTTGAGCAATCTGCAAAAAATTCGGGATTTTTATCAAAAACATGGTATAACAATATTAGGCGAACCATATGATTCCATGTTTGATACTAGCTATTTTTATGATACCAGCTATCATTTAAATCAGCGTGGCGTAACAGCAAGGACTGAAAAATTATTACCTTTATTACACCAAATGTTAAAGTGAATTTCGTTAAGAATTAAGCATTCATAATTAAGAATTGCTATATAAAACAGGTTAAAATATGTCTATTTTTAAAGCTTATGATATTCGTGGTATTGTTGGCGATACCTTGACTCCAGAAATAGTTACTAAAATCGGCCAAGCTATAGGCAGTGAAGCTGCAAAACGTAACCAAACTAAAGTTGTTGTTGCTCGGGACGGACGTTTGTCTGGGCCAGATTTGATAGAAGCCCTAATTACTGGTCTACAGATGACAGGACGGGAAGTTATTGATATTGGAATGATGCCAACTCCATTGCTATATTTTGCTACTTTCTATTTAAAAACTGGTACTGGAGTAATGTTAACTGGTAGTCATAATCCATCTAATTACAATGGCCTAAAGATTATGATAGACGGAGAAACTCTGTCTGAAAGCTCTATTCAAGCATTAAAAAATCGGATAGATACTAATGATTTAATAACTGGTGATGGTTCTCGTCATATTGCTGATATTCAGCATGCGTATACTTCACAGATCCATAAAGATATTAAATTAGAGCGGCCATTCAAAGTAGTGGTGGATTGCGGTAATGGAGTAGCTGGAGTTATCGCCCCTCATTTAATAGAAATGTTAGGCTGTGAAGTAATAAAGTTATTCTGTGAAGTAGATGGTAATTTTCCTAATCATCATCCAGATCCAAGCGTTCCCAAAAATTTAGTAGATTTGATAAATACTGTCAAAACTGAAGATGCTGATTTAGGCTTAGCATTTGATGGTGATGGAGATAGATTAGGAGTAGTTGACGCTACTGGACAGATAATTTGGCCAGATCGTCAGATGATTTTATATGCTACCGATTTATTACAACGTCATCCAGGTAGTGAAATTATTTATGATGTAAAATGTAGCCGTCATCTTGCTGATGCTATTGAACAACAAGGTGGGAAAGCTACGATGTGGAAAACAGGGCATTCTTTAATTAAGTCTAAAATGAAAACTAGCGGAGCTTTATTGGCTGGAGAGATGAGTGGCCATATTTTCTTTAAAGAACGTTGGTATGGTTTTGATGATGCTATATATACTGCGGCTCGTTTGTTAGAAATTCTGTCTAAAAATGCACGTTCTCCAACAGAAGTTTTTACAGCTTTACCAAATGCAGTGAACACTCCCGAATTGAAATTGGAATTGGAGGAATTTGGAGAGCATTATAAGTTGATGCAAAAAGTTAGAGATACTTTTACCTTTGATAATGCTAAAATAAACACTGTTGATGGTATCCGAGCAGATTTTACTGATGGTTGGGGACTAGTACGTCCTTCTAACACTACACCTTGCTTGGTCATACGTTTTGAAGCTGATAGTAAAGCTGCATTAGAGATAATTCAGAATCAATTTCGGCAACAGTTTTTAGCGATAGATAATATGTTAAAATTACCATTTTAATATTGGAGGTAGATAATGAGAGCATTTGGTTTTGCTTTTATTGGAGTTTTTTTATTGTTATTGGCAATGTCTTATCAGGAATTGTATACAATATCTCCAGAATTATTTAGACCAGTTTATAATATATTAAACTCTGTTGGTACAGATATTTTATATATAGCTGGCACTTTAGCTTTAATTATTGCTTTTTTTTCATGGTTACCACCTTGGCTAAGTTTAATATTTTTTATTGTATTAATGTTTGGTGGTGGTTATCTTTTAATGGGCAATGATATCCATCTTAGAATAGATTCATTTAAAATTTTATGAGATAGAACTTTGTATAGCAATTCTTGATTATGAATGCTTAATTCTTAATGAAATTCAATTGGGAAATGCTATACAGGGTCAGGAGTTCAAACTTTAGTTTGAGAGCAATGATAAATTTTGCCAGCTAATTCAAATTGATAATTTTGTACAAGGCTTAATTGGTCTAAATTACTCGTTCCCGAATTTTATTTGGGAACGGATAGTATTTCAGAATAGCTAAAAGGTTAGGATAACTAAATTCCCTGCTGCTCTTTACCCTTCTTTAAAGCATCTGCAACTTCTGGTGGCATATAAGTTTCATCATGTTTAGCCAATACTTCATCGGCAAAAAAAGTTCCATTGGTTTGCATGCGTCCAATTGCTACAATACCTTGTCCTTCACGAAATAAATCCGGCAAAATTCCAGTGTATTGGACTGATACAGTATTCGCATGATCGTTAACTTCAAAGTTAATTTTTAAGCTATCTGTAGCACGTTTTACACTACCAGTGCTTACCAAACCTCCAACTCGAATCACTCGATTCTGCGGAGCTTCACCAGCTAAAATTTGCGTAGGACTAAAAAAATACAACATATTTTCACTGAAAGCCGTTATAGCCAAAGATACAGTAATTCCAACTCCAGCTAATATAATAAATAAAATAGCTAGACGTTTTTTATGTTGTCGACTTACTCTGATCACGCTGTTTTCTCCTTAATTTACGAGCTAAAGTACGTAATATATTACGTTCTTGATTAAATGGAATAATTAAATTTACAAGTAGGACTACGAAAGTCAAACCATAGCTAGTCCATACATAAAAAGCATAACCGCCCATATGAAAAAATTCGTTCATGAGTTATTTCTCATTAAATCAATAAATTGGTCAAATAAATTTACTACATCATGCGGCCCAGGACTAGCTTCTGGATGACCTTGAAAACTAAATGCTGGTTTATCGGTATGACGAATACCTTGCAAAGAGCCATCAAATAAGGAATGATGAGTAGCTTGTAAGCTGTCTGGCAAACTGGTTTCATCAAGAGCAAACCCATGATTTTGGCTAGTAATCATCACTTTACCAGAAGAAATTTCTTGTACTGGATGGTTTGCACCATGATGGCCAAACTTCATTTTAACTGTTTTAGCTCCACTGGCTAAACCTAATAATTGATGACCTAAACAAATCCCAAAAATAGGAGTTCTACTCTTAAGTATTGTTTTAATTGCGGCAACAGCATAGTCACAAGGTTCAGGATCGCCAGGGCCATTGGATAAAAATACCCCATCTGGTTTATGTTTTAATACTTCACTGGCTGGAGTTTGAGCCGGAACTACTGTTACGTTACAACCTCGATCGGTCAATAGACGTAAAATATTGCGTTTAATCCCAAAATCATAAGCTATTACTTGCCATTGTGCAGATGGAGCAGTATTATTACCATCTATAGACCACATTCCTTCTCGCCATTCATAAGCATGTTTTACCGATACTTCTTTAGCTAAATCTATACCTTGTAATCCAGCAAAACCTTGAGCGGTTCTAATGGCTGCTTCTGGATCAATATTTTCACCAGCTACTAAACAACCACTTTGAGTTCCTTTTTCTCGTAAAATCCTGGTCAATCGCCGAGTATCAATTCCTGCTATACTAACTACTTGATGTTGCTTTAAATAATCTGCTAATGACAATTCGGTTCGCCAATTACTTTCTAATAAAGGTAGATCTCGAATTACTAAACCAGCAGCAAATACTTGAGAGCTTTCTTCATCTTCAACGTTTATACCTACATTGCCAATATGAGGATAAGTTAAAGTTACAATTTGACGACAATATGATGGGTCGGTCAAAATTTCCTGATAACCAGTCATAGCAGTGTTGAAAACTACTTCTCCACAGCATTGCCCGTCAACTCCAATCGATTCACCATGAAACAAACTTCCATCTGCCAAAGCTAATAAAGCTGCTTGCCTCAAAATACTTTCCTCTTTAATTTGAAATTCAAAATCTGTCAAATCAATCTGTTAATACTTTCACCATAAACTAAGATAAAAAATATGTAAATAGTAAAAAAATGATTGTATTAACAATAATAATTCTAACAAACAATAGAAAAACAACCATCAATGAAAATTATAAATCTTTTATCCTATCTAAGTCCAGTACTTGCTTATACAAATATAGTAACATTCCTATATTTTAATATCATAATTTTATATTAAGAAATGTATATTCTATAACAGAAGCAACCTTGCAATACCAGCTAATGGATTCTAACATTGTCAATTAATT
>DAOUSR010000105.1 GCA_030627125.1 Thioploca sp. | reverse complement strand
GCTTTTTCGGTATCTATCACCGCTAAAAAAGGCGGGATGGTTTCCCCTTTGTTGAGGCCGTCTTGGACATAGTGTAATAGTTGGGTGTACATCGCATAGCTAGAGTGTCTGCCTGTGTCTTTAGCTTCAAACCAAACCTCATCAGTACGGATGTCAATTAAGCCTTTGGTATAACTTTTTAATCCCAGTGCCTTGATATATATATCTTTAACATCTTCTTCGCTTTTAGCTTGTTTAAGTTGTTGGTAAAGTGTTTTAGTCATAAGTTTAAGTCAGGTAGTGTCTGTGAACATGGCAAGTTAAATTTTATATTTATAATAGGTTTCATTACACCCAGCCTACGAGCTTGTTTTTCCATATCATATGACAAACCATTTTATTTCAAAGACACAGGCATTTTTTCCATCAAGCATACATTCTGAATGTGATATTTTAGGAAGTTTTCCACCGTATTTCGTAACAATCTCTAAGAGTAAACCTTCTTGTAAAATACAATTGTATGGAGCTGTATATTTGATTCTGATAAAACCTTTTTTCTCTTCAATAACAAAGAATTTTCCCGTTACAGGTTTACAAAAAAGTTCATGAGCTTTCTGAATTTGCTCTACGGCTTCTTTTACCGAACTGATATTTGAAGGGAAAGCTGTTTCAATTATACTTTTACCTACGGCTCTTCCAAGTTTTAGCATGACAGAACTGTTGCTATTAGTCTTTTTTTCAATAAAGGTAACCAAGTCTAAATATAATGACAAGGGATAGTATTTTTGGTTATCAATTTCCATCACTTCCTTATAATTTTGGAAGTTTTCAAGAAATAATTTAGGGCTGGATAAAGATTTTACAACACTATTTATGGCAATTCCCATTAACTGAATACTCATTTCTCAACTCCTTTTTTTTCTTTAAAAATCTACGCTTAGTCAATTAATTATAGCGCTTTTCGATTGGATAAACTACAGAGATATTAAATAAGTAATTGATTTTTTCTCGTTCCCAACGTCCTCGTTCACTGCCATTAAGTTAAGGAAATGGGTTAGGGTAACCACAAGGGATTACCCCTACAAATCAATGTTTTATGTAGGGGCAATCCTTTGCCCTTAACTTAATGGTATTGACGCTGGTGTATGGGAACTAGAAAGATAAATTAATCTAATCTACTTCAAAAATCTACAAACCAGCAAGAACTTGTTTAGCAGCATCCAAAGTAGCTTCAATATCTGCATCAGTATGAGCCGATGATACAAAACCAGCTTCAAAAGCAGATGGTGCTAAGTAAATACCTTGGTTCAACATAGCGTGGAAAAAATTTTTAAATCTTTCGCCATCACAAGCACTTACTTGGTCAAAATTAGTAATTTTAACTTCACTGGTAAAAAATAAACCAAACATTCCGCCAATCGATACGCCAGTCATAGGAATATTCGCATCCTTAGCTACAGCTAACATACCACTTACAAATTTCTTAGTTTTAGCACCAAGCTCAGGATAAAAATTAGGTTCTGCCACAATCTCTAACATAGCAAGCCCAGCAGCCATCGCAACCGGATTACCAGATAGAGTTCCAGCTTGATAAACTGAGCCTAATGGAGCGATATGTTGCATAATTTCTCGTTTTCCACCAAACGCTCCAACTGGCATTCCACCACCGATAACTTTACCTAAAGTAGTTAAATCTGGAGTAATTTCATAAATGGCTTGAGCTCCCCCTAACGCTACCCGAAAACCAGTCATGACTTCATCAAAAATTAATACTGTACCATGTTCGTCACATATCTTACGCAAGCCTTGCAAGAAGCCAGGAACAGGTGGTACACAATTCATGTTGCCAGCAATTGGCTCAACAATGATCGCTGCGATTTGGGAACCTATTTCGGCAAATACAGTTTTAACTTGTTCTATATCATTGTAATTTAAGCTTAAAGTGTGTTCTGCTAAAGATGCTGGAACTCCAGGGCTGTTAGGCAAACCTAAAGTCAAAACTCCAGAACCTGCTTTCACTAATAAAGAATCTGCATGACCATGATAACAGCCAGTAAATTTTACAATTTTATCCCGACCGGTATAGCCACGAGCTAGACGAATTGCACTCATGGTAGCTTCAGTTCCAGAACTAACCATTCGCACTAAATCCATAGATGGTACTAATTCACAAACTTTCTTGGCAAGCTGAGTTTCAATTACAGTTGGAGCTCCAAAGCTCAAACCATTTGCTGCTGCTTGTTGAACTGCCTTAACTACTTTTGGATTAGCATGGCCAGCAACCATCGGTCCCCATGAGCCGACATAGTCAATATATTTTTTATTATCAGTATCATAGATATAAGCTGCTTCAGCTCGTTGAATGAATATTGGGTCTCCGCCTACACCTTTAAAAGCCCTGACAGGAGAGTTAACTCCACCGGGAATATATTTCTGGGCAGTAGTAAAATTAGTTGTCATATTTGGTATCTTGATGAAAGGTAATTGTGAATGGTCAATGATTAATTATTAATGAAAATCAAACGCTTTCTAGTTAAGAATTAAGCATTCATAATTAAGAGTTGGTTTTTAAAATAATTGAGCATATTTCTGAGCAGCAGCTGTAATATCTGGCTGTCCGAATACCCCATTTATTACTGCTAAACAATCTGCTCCAGCTGTGATTAAGGTACTGCCATTATTTGGGTTAATCCCACCAATGGCAACTATTGGACAGGTAAAAGTTTTACGAGCTTGTCGCAATACATCTATGTCGCATGGAATAGCATGAGGTTTGGTTAATGAATTGAAAAACCTACCAAATGCCACATAAGTAGCTCCACCAGAAATTGCTTGCTTAGCTAAAGAAATTTCATTATAACAAGATATACCAATGATTGCCTTATTTCCCAACAAATTTCGAGCAATAGCCAACTTAGAATCATCTTTGCCAAGATGCACTCCATCAGCTCCAATTTGTTTAGCAAGTTGAATATCATCATTAATAATCAATGGAATTTGATATTGTTGACATAATTTTTTTAGAGCTATAGCTTGTTCAATATATTGTTCTGGCCGCTTATTTCGATATTGAATAATTTTAGCACCACCAATAATTGCCTGTTCTACAGATTGAATAAATCTTGCATCTGGGATGAGATTGCTATCGGTTATAACGTAAAGTCCTTGCATATAATTCTATTGATTAAGTAATTGCTATATCCAACAGCTTCTATCTATTTGCAATATCATATTGTCCAACATCAATAATTCCTCATAATTATTCCTTTAAGTTGCTTATATTAAATTTTTGAATCCATTCCTACACAATTATACCAAAATGTACTTTGTATCCAAAATTTGCTTCTCAAGACTTACGTAATTTGGCTATCGTTAATGCGGGTTTGACTATACATATAGTAAATCTAAAGTTATATAGCGGAATAGGTTCAACATTAACTCAAAAGTGGGTCATATCGCACATTACTTATAATATAATTTAGCCATTATATCAAATAACTATTTAAAAAATAAGGATATTTAAAAATGGCATGATTATTTCTAATACATATTTAAGATTTATTCAAAATCTTTTAGATATAAAGGCTACTCAAGTTATTAAGTACTGGTAATTAGCACTCCTTGTATTTATAACAATGGTAATGGAAGTATAATAGCTTCCATTTACCTACTTTACGCTTTATAAACCACAACTAATCCAAATATCACGATTAACATTGCAACAAATTTACGTACTTGTGAATTATTAGTGAAGTTAATCATCCATTTTGTAGTAGCACCTAGAGCTAATGTAGTTGGTAAAGTTCCTACGCTAAATGCTAACATGAGCATTCCTCCTTGTTGTGTATTGCAAGAAGTTAAAGAAAAAGCTAAAATACTATATACCAAACCACATGGTAACCAACCCCAAATTAGTCCAAATCCAAAGGCTTGCCAAGGTTTTTTAACTGGAATAAAAGCTTGTCCCCAAGGTTCCAATTTACACCAGGGATATGCCCCAATTCGTTCTAGTGCAGACAATCCTTTCCACCAATTTCCCATATATAAACCCAATATAATCATAAAGATACCGGAAAATTGTACAATCAGGAAATGGTAATCGTGTAAATAGAACTGATTAATAACTGATGATCCTAAAAATCCTACTATTAGTCCAGCTATGGTGTAACTGATAATCCTACCTAAATTATAGCTGAGTAGATATAACCATAGAGATTGGTTATTTTGGAATGGTTAAAGTTAAAGCTCCTACAATGCTTCCGCACATACCAATACAGTGAGCAGCACTTAATAAACCAGCCTTTAATTGTAGCCTTAGAATAAATCGGAGGGGATAAATTATAATTTTTCGCTAATTGGTTAGTAAATTCATGCACCAACATCTCGATATCAGATTCCCGTTGCTGGAGAGATGGTAATTCTAACGGCACGATATTTAACCGATAATATAAATCAGTTCTAAATTTTTGTTGTTGAATTTCGGTTTCCAAGTTGCGATTCGTTGCTACCAAAATCCTAGTATTAACTATTTCCATTTTGGTACTACCAAGCATTTGACATTCACCATTTTCTAAAAAACGCAATAATTTAGCCTGTACATTTAGTGATAATTCGCCAATTTCATCTAAAAATAAGGTTCCATTCTTAGCAGCTTGAATACGACCTTGCTGATGCTCAATTGCTCCAGTAAAAGCTCCTTTACGATGCCCAAACAGTTCTAATTCAGCTAAAGTTTCTGGCAAAGCTGCACAGTTTACAGCAATAAACGAACCTTGTTTACCGCTATGCTGATGAATTGCTTGTGCTAACAGTTCTTTACCAGTTCCACTTTCACCTAAGATTAATACTGTTACATCTGTCTTCGCAATTAAGCGTGCCGCCCTTATTACCGTAGCGAATTGGCTATCTTTGCCTAGTAAATTATCAAAAGTCATATAATTTATGTGAAATCACCCAGTTTTATTTATCTTAACACAAGCAAAATTGAATTAAAATACCCACCAACTCAAGCTTTAGCTATTTTGGTATAAACCATGCGATTAGTATAGCTTGTTCAGATTAGAATATCCAGATAGATTTCAATATGAACATGCACAAACATTTGGAGTAATCAGCTATAAGTAAAGCATTGAATAAACTTGGTATAACTCTTAAACATTTAGTTATGAAGAGCAAGATAAAGTCGAAGCAATTTAATCAACTAGTTTATTTTATAGATAAAGAACAACTTGTATATATTATGAGCATACAGTTATAGCTCCATATCTTTATGAAAGAAGTATGAATACTATTTAATATTTATTTAGAAGAGTTTGCCAGTGTTAGAATCAGGGCAAATAATTGTATCAGTAGGGGCAGAACTGTCTGCCCTTATTAATTATGACTTTAATATAATTATTTAATATTTTTCAATCGTTTAGAAGCTTTATTAGCAAATTTACCTTGAGGCGAAATGGCTAATAACTTTTGTAACAATTGTATTTCGTTAGCAGAATTATTTTCCAAACGTGATATTTTAGCTGCTTCTAGGTAAATTTGGGCTTGTACTATTGGTGGGCTGACTTTAAATGCAGATGACTGCAGTACATTTTCTAAAACTATTTTAGCTTTTTTTAGATAATCAAAAGACTCTGGTACAGCAATAAAAGTAGATATTGCTACTAAACGAGTTTCTACACTAATTGGTACTTCACGCATGGTCTCTTGATCATGTTCTGTGGTAAGCATTTGCAAAGATTCATCAATCATCTCAAGCCCTTTTTCCGTATATTCAGCTTCATTCCAAGGCATCCAAGAATCTCGTCCCAATAATGTATAACTACTACCTTTATAGGCCAAAAATAACGGATTAGCACGGTAACTCATGGAAAGCATATTGAAAAATTGCAATGCTACTGCTGTCACTGATTCATCACCAGCAAGACTACGTTCAAATAAACCATGAGCTTTTGCAAACAAAGTCTCAGAAGTAGCCCCACCAGCCCAACAAACATTACTGAATAATAAAATACTAATTAATAAGCATCTGAAATTCATATTGAGTTTATATTCTGTTAAAAACTTTTGCTTAAAGTGAAAAATACTCGGTCGTCAGCTCCAATATCTTCTCCACTCTCTAAATCAGTATTACTATAACTTATAGAAGCGTCAAGATTGACAATAGGAAAGAATATTGATGCTCCATAGTAAGAATAATCATCAGCGTCATCAATGGTTTGTTGAGCTATATAAGCACCAAATCCTAAACCAGTCGGCAATGTATGATTTATACTAAGTAAGTAATGGTGACTATTACCAGAACTGCCTCCAAAATCTGGAGAATAATCATATTGTAAACCAAGTTCTGTGTCTTGTGGCATAGTATAAGTTAAAGTGATATTAAATTCTGTCATATCAGAATCACTACTTGCTCCATCTGGATACATATACTGACCAATCTTAACATCATAGTTTAGTTCTTCTGTCAAATCACCATTTAGACCAACATAAACATCAATTTCAACATTAGCTCGGTCTTCTGGTGCGACAGAATCATCTTCTAAAAAGTTAACATTAGAACCCCAAGTACCTATATAAAACCCACTTTCATGATTTATATCGAAACCACCTTGAATTGCTAAACCTTCATCAGTTTGACTAATTCCACGATATACATAATCTGATGTTAATGCTACATTTGCACTAGTGGTAAATGGTTCTGCTTGAACGGTTGGTAAACATACTAATAAAATACTGGTTGTTACTACAGTTTTATACGCAAACTTCATAAAATACCTCATGTAAAATCATTTAAAGAAACTACAATTGTAGCTGGTTTAAACCATTCTGCCAAACCTCTACAAATTAAAACATTATAGCTGATAAATTATATTCAACAACAGTCTCACGAATACGTCAACTTATCAAGGCATTATTCGCTTGGATTGAATCTGCCGGTAAAGTACGTTCTTACGCTAGACTTATCGTTCATATCTTTGGCAGACTTGCCGCAGCTTTCTGGAGCCATTTAAAAAAATTGGTTATAGTAAGAATTTTTTTCAGCTAGGACTTGACATTTAGTAACAAAAGCGGCATAATACTAGGATTCGTGGCTATGTAGCTCAGATGGTTAGAGCACAGCACTCATAACGCTGGGGTCAGTGGTTCAATTCCACTTATAGCCACCAATCCTACCTATTATCATCAATAATTAATGTTTAAATTACAAGGGTTTAATAACCTCACTAAAACTTTAAGTTTTAATATTTATGACATTTGCTACGCTAAAACTGTCCAACAGCGTGAGGATTATATCGAATATATTGATGAGGCCTATAATGCAAATCGATTGACTCAAATCTTAACCGAAGTAGCCAATATTATTGGAGCTAATATTCTTAATATTGCTCATCAAGATTATGACCCTCAAGGAGCGAGTGTCACCATGTTAATCTGTGAAGAACACTTTGCTTCTATAAGTTTATCTAATGAACAAACACCGGGGCCTTTGCCAGATGCTGTGGTTACTCATTTAGATAAAAGTCATATCACGGTACACACCTATCCAGAGAGCCATCCAGGTAATGGTATTAGCACCTTTAGAGCTGATATTGATGTATCAACTTGCGGTTTAATTTCCCCTTTGAAAGCTTTAAATTATTTAATTCATTGTTTTGACTCAGATATTGTTATTATGGATTATCGAGTACGAGGCTTCACTCGCGATGAAAGCGGTCATAAACATTATATCGATCACAAAATAAATTCCATTCAAAATTACATCGCTGAAGATACCAAAAAACTCTATCAAATGATTGACGTGAATGTATACCAAGAAAATATGTTTCACACTAAAATGATGTTAAAGGATTTTAATTTGGCCAATTATCTTTTTAATATAAATTCCGATGATTTAGATTTGTTGGAAAGAAATATAATTGAGAAACATTTAAGGCAAGAAATGATGGAGATTTTTTACGCCGCAAATATACCTACTGATTTCTCTTAAATTTGTAGATTCATTAACCTTTATAACTAATTTCGGCGATTCCCCAAAACCAACAAACAAGGTGTCAAAGTCAACAAAGTTGCAAACACCAATCCACCAGCGATTGAAGTTGCAAGCTGGCTCCACCATTGAGTTGACGGAGCTCCGAAAGCAATCTCTCTGGTTATTAAATCAATATTAACCGCTAATACCATCGGCATCAAACCAAGAATAGCAGTGGTTAACAATACTGGCCGTAAACGTTGGGCGCAAGTGCGAATATTGCTTCATGCTTTTCTAAACCTTCAGCTCGTAAAATATTAAAAGTATCTATTAACACGATATTATTGTTGACCACAATACCAGCTAAAGCAATTACTCCGATTCCACACATCACGATTCCAAACGGCTGTTGGGTGATTAATAAACCAATTAGCACCCCAATTATTGATAATATTACCGCACTTAAAATCAGTAAAGTTTGATAAAAACAATAATGGTAAAAATACTGCTATAGTAGTTGCAGTGGCTCCGATAATTGGCCAAAACTTACGCTTGGCTGCCATTGCATAGGATTCTTTACGTTAACATACCTTCACTCATTTTCCGATCGGCAAATTCGGTAACATGCACCATCAATCAACATTCCATAACTAAAATTCCTAATAAAAAAGAACCAGGAATAGCTATAGCTACTAAAATTGCAGTGTGGATACCAAGTACTCCTAAAATCACTATACTTACCAATAATTCTGCTTTAGCAATATCAACTTTTTGTAATACATCTCGTAAAGCCTTCTCGCTATTAAAACCAGCATCAAATTCTAACGTTACTGAAGCTTGGCCTTCTCCAGCAATAGTAGTCATTTCCTTTACACCTTCAATAGTTCGCAATTCTTTTTCCATCGGACGCACTAATAGCCGTTCTGCATCTTCTGGCGAAATACCTTCATGACTCATGGAAATTATTGGAATTGCAATATCTGGGTCAGCTTCTTTGGGGATTTCAATATAAGCAATGCTACCAGAATAAATAATAGCAATAGAAAAACCATCCTATTATTACTAATGGCGATATCAACGATAGATGTCATGTAAAGTATGCTAGATAATATTTGAGTGGTGTGCTTAAAACTGGACTGCAAGATTTATCTGGCATTAATCTCAAACCAAAGTTGGAATTTTTGTTAATTATTCTTCCCAGCCTAAATCTTTGATATTTTTCACAAAAGGAATTGCTCCAAATTTGCCGCTTAAATAGCCATTAACTATATTCAAAGCATCAACATCTGCATTAGCTAAGGAATATAATACGGTTTCTCCAGCTTGATTTTTTTCTACGAACCAAACTTCATCTTTGCGAAATACATCTTTAATATCAAGTAAATGTACTTCATGGGTTGAAGCGATTAGTTGGCTTTTAGCATTAGTAAATATGCTGTGATTAAGAACCAATTCAAATAATTTTTTAGTAAGTAAAGCATGCAAGCTTCTTTCAATTTCATCAATCACAAAAACTTTATCTTTAGATAAACCGATTAACATGGGAATAAAGTCCATAAGCCTTTGAGTTCCTTCTGATTCTTCTGAAATCTCAAAAGCAACATCATTACCTGATTCATCTTGCCTTATGGTAAGTAATTTTAAGGCTTTTAAGCTACCATTAGGATTTTCTTCAATTACATAATTGCGAGAAGATATTGATACAAATTGCACTGTTTCCTGTCCATACGGAAATTCCGCCTTGATTTCATCTTTTATCATAGGCGGTATATCATTAGTATTTTCAAAGTCTATTTCTTCAACTTCCAACCTGCGGATACCAAAATCAAAGAAGTCTATTATTTTATTAAAAAATTCTAAATTTAGTTTGGCTAAAGAGGTAAGAGCTTGATGCTTTGAAGTAGTAAATACTATAATAAGAGTTTCTGCAAACCATTGATATAAAAAATGAAAATGTTGAATATTCCGTTCTTGACAATTAGTTAAAAATAATAGATTTGTTCTAGTGCTATGTGCTTCATAACCAATTCTTTGTTTTTCTTCTGTGGTAGAATTTTCAAAAATTGGATGTTCAAAATTAAAAGAAATAACGTCACCAACCCTTTCAAATATTGGATTTTCTATCTGATGCCCCATTTCAAATAACCATTCTTCATGCACTTGAGTTTTATCAACACTAAAACCATAGGCATATTGTCGACCTTGACAATGAAATTCAAACTCAAATCGGGAAGGTTTGTTGCTACAAGTTGTATCTAACTTAAAAGGTTTAACGCCAATATTACGATTTTTGCCAACACCGTGTACAATAAAATCTTTAGCAAACCCCATAGATTTGATTAAATTAGATTTTCCAGAACCATTCGCTCCGTAAAGGATAGAAGTTTTTAATAAGTCAATATCTTTTTGATTTTTACCATTAACGACATGATGCTTATTGTTGGTTTCCTCAGAAGCAATCATATTAAAATCAATAAGTTCATTAAAAGATAAAAAATTTTCCACGGTAAATCTGATTAACATGTCTCAGCCTCAATTTTAAGAATTTATACAGTATAACATAATTTTTTCCATGCACAGGGTATTGCCATATAAGTTATTAATTTAAAATGTTATTTTCAAATAAAATTTAGAAATAATAATATATGTTATGTACTAAGTTTTTAATACTGTGTTTAGACAGCCGATGATGCCGGAACTATGCTGTCCAATGACAACGGACAATGATTTGATGAACATGCAAAGTTTCTGTAGGCTAGGTTAGACGCAGTCGTAACCCAGCAAGGAATGACGCAGAGAGTCATGCTAGGCATTTTCAACGAGGACGTTGGGAACGAGATTGGAGATTGACGGAGCAAGCGTAGGATGCAATGAACGAAGGGAATTGCATCAATTGTGTAGCACAATGATTGATGCGGTTCGTTTCCTCACCACATCTTACACTGCAGGTTACGAGTTAATTTCAG